>JBJFAP010000161.1:0-1682 GCA_051887975.1 Alphaproteobacteria bacterium
ACCGGTAAGGGCGGGGGAGTTTTAAGAAATGAAAGTAATGAAAAATTACTTATTTGCTTTTGCAGCGGCTTGTGCAGCAGCCAAACGTGCGATAGGAACACGATATGGAGAGCATGATACACCATCCAAGTATTCATTCAAGAATTCAATGGATTTCGGATCACCACCATGTTCACCGCAGATTGACAAGTACAAGTTTTGGTTCGTAGAACGACCATCTTTGCATGCCATAGCAATTAACTTTCCAACACCTGTTGCATCCAAGGATTGGAACGGATCGCGTTCGTAAATACCCTTTGTAACATATGTCGGTAAGTATGAACCGGCATCATCACGACTCATACCCAAGGTTGTTTGTGTTAAGTCGTTTGTACCGAATTCGAAGAAGTCTGCAATTGTTGCAATTTCGTCAGCCAATAAAGCAGCACGCGGCAATTCAATCATTGTACCAACGAAGTATTCAACTTTCTTGCCTTTTTCTGCAAAGACTTTTTCAGCTGTTGCGTCAATAATCTTTTTGCAGATTTCCAATTCTTTTTTGGAAGAAATCAAAGGAACTTCAATTTCCGGAATAACCTTCATACCTTTGTCCGCAACGATTAAAGCTGCTTCCAAAATAGCACGTGTTTGCATTTCACAAATTTCCGGGAATACAACAGCCAAACGGCAACCACGTAAACCCAACATCGGATTTGCTTCGTGTAATTGAGCCGTACGCGCTTGAATTTCTTCAACTGTTACACCCAATTCTTGTGCAATTTTGATTTGATCTTCTTTCTTTTGCGGTAAGAATTCATGCAAAGGCGGATCCAACAAACGAATTGTAACAGGTAAGCCTTCCATAATTTCAAACAATTTTACAAAGTCATCACGTTGATACGGCAACAACTTATCCAAAGCTGTACGACGTGAAACTTCATCTTTTGCCAAAATCATTTCACGCATATGATTGATTCGACCCGGTTCAAAGAACATGTGTTCCGTACGGCACAAACCAATACCTTGAGCACCAAATTTGCGTGCAGTTTGAGCATCCAACGGAGTTTCAGCATTTGCGCGAACTTTAATTGTACGGATTTCATCAACCCAACCCATAAATTCACCAAAGTCGCCAACCATTTCAGGCAATACCAACGGTAAAGCACCTTTCATGACTTGACCTGTTGTACCATCCAAGGAAATCATATCGCCTTCTTTTAATACAACATCGCCGACTTTCAAGAATTTGCCTTCATAATCAATGCGTAATTCTGCCACACCGGAAACGCAAGGACGACCCATACCGCGAGCAACAACGGCTGCGTGAGATGTCATACCGCCACGGGCTGTTAAAATACCTTGAGAAACGTGCATACCGGCAATGTCTTCCGGAGATGTTTCAACACGAACCAAGACAACTTTCTTGCCCGCTGAAGCAGCAGCTTCGGCATCTTTTGCATTAAATACGATTTCACCGACCGCAGCACCCGGAGATGCAGGTAAACCATTTGCAATGACTTCACGTTTTGCGTTTTTGTCAAACATCGGGTGTAATAATTGATCTAATTGAGCCGGTTCAACACGCAATACTGCTTCACGTTTTGTGAGCAATCCTTCACGAACCATATCAACAGCAATTTTCAAAGCTGCTGGACCTGTACGTTTACCATTACGTGTTTGCAACATCCATAATTTACCATCTT
>JBJFAP010000162.1:0-1675 GCA_051887975.1 Alphaproteobacteria bacterium
AAAGTCGCGCAGTCAGTTTCATGTAAACCACCGATAATTTCCGGCTTATGATGCACAAAATTATAAATATGCGCGCCATTTTCAACTGCCCCTGATTTTGTGTCATACGCACCAAAGGAAAGATTATCCAATTTAGCCCAACTAATGGCGCAAGCACACATTGCACAAGGTTCTACGCTTGCAAAAATACTATATCCTGATAAATTATCCGCGTCAATCATTTTTCCGGCTTCGCGAATTGCTAAAATTTCAGCATGCGCAGTTGCATCTTTATTTGTTTTGGTCAAATTATGCGCACTACATAAAATTTCCTTTGTTTTCGAATTAAAAATAACTGCACCTACGGGCGTTTCATCCATCTTTAATGCTTCTTCAGCCATTTTTAAAGCAAGAGCAATTACTTTTTCCATTTTTTTCTTTCTTTATTTATAATTGTTGCTATAATAACACAACTATGGAAGAAAAGAAAGAACGAATTGCAAAAAAAATAGCCGCGGCCGGATTGTGTTCCAGACGCGATGCTGAAAAATGGATTGAACAAGGCAGAGTTGAACTTAACGGGAAAAAGCTTTTAACACCGGCTTGCGTCGTTTGCGATTCTGATGAAATTGTTGTGGACGGCAATCCGTTAAAAGCCGCACCACAAGTACGTATGTGGTGTTATTATAAGCCTGTCGGCTTACTCACATCGTTCAAAGATCCTTTGAATCGTCCAACCGTTTTTGACAGTTTACCCAAAACAATGCCTCGCGTTGTATCTGTCGGACGCTTGGATTTAAATTCGGAAGGCCTTTTATTATTAACAACAAGCGGAAAAATCGCGCGTTCTATTGAATTACCATCCCGTGGCTGGAAAAGACAGTATCGAGTGCGCATTCACGGTAAAATAACACCGGAAATAATCCAAAAAGCAAAAAAAGGTATTACTTTTAAAGGCATACATTACGCGCCCTGTGATATTGAAGTTGAAGAAGCTCAATCAGGTGGAAAAAATCAGTGGATTAAAATTACCTTGACGGAAGGCAAAAACAGGGAAATTCGTAAAATGATGGAAAGTTTCCATTTTGAAGTGTCAAGACTTATACGTATTTCTTATGGACCATTCCGGTTGGGCAATTTGAAAAAGGGTGAATTAAGGGAAATCCCCGCAAAAGTAATAAAGGAGCAAATCGGATGAGAATCGTTGCAGGCAATAAAAAAGGTAAAATTTTAAAATCACCAACGGACAACAAGACACGCCCCACCTCTGACAAAGCGCGTACGGCTTTATTTGATATCTTAAATTCTGTTTTTTTGAAAAAAAAATTAAAATGGGAAAAAATAACTTTTCTTGATGTTTTTGCCGGTACGGGTGCTGTTGGGTTGGAAGCTTTGTCAAGAGGTGCTAAACAAGCGTATTTTATTGAAAACTATCCGCCTGCGTTGGAATGTTTAAGAACGAATGCAAAAGATTTTGAAAATGCACATATTTTAATGGTTGATGCAATATACCCCCCATTTACAACAACGCCTGTTGATGTTGTTTTTATGGACGCACCATATCGCGAAGAACTATGGGAAAAGGCATTACCGGCCCTTTTATCAAAAGGTTGGATTGATGAAAAAACGTTGATTATCATCGAAGTTGAAAAGAAAGAAGAATGTATTTTGCCCGTATCCTTTGAATTGATTGACG
>JBJFAP010000163.1:0-1672 GCA_051887975.1 Alphaproteobacteria bacterium
GTTGTGTGAACGGAAAAACAGAAAACGTGAACTATATCATTAAGAAACAAGAAACAAATGACGATGGCAACAAAATAATAAATTGTGTAAAATGTGATGGAACGGCATTCCGTTCATCAGCTGATTGTTGTAATAACGATGGTACGAACCGCAAATGGGTGTGTACAGACGAAGGTACGGAAACAGCATGTTGTAAGTCGTGTGCCGGCGGACATTGGTATGGCGTATCGGAAGGAAGCGAACGCATTGGATGGAGATGTTGTCCGGATGACAAATGGGCAGACGTTGGTACAGACGGCAAAGGACAGTGTTGTAATGAAGAAGGTCAACATGTATCAAACGGACATTGTTGTCAAGAAGGCTTCGAATGGGATGGCGAAAAATGTGCTTTGCCATGTAATTCTTGCCAAAAGACAGTCGATGGTGTTTGTGTAAATAGAACAGTTGATGAAGTGGAAGATGAAGCATGCTGTACATCGCTTTACGGCACAACGCATGAATGGATTGATGACAAATGCGCCCAAAAATGTGATGGATACAGATATGCATTGTCGGAAGGCGGAGAACGCGTTGGTTGGGGATGTTGCCCGAATGACAAGTGGGCTGATGCAACACAAGAATGTTGTAATGAAGATGGTCAACATGTATCAAACGGACACTGTTGTCAAGAAGGCTTTGAATGGAACGGCACAAACTGTGCTTTACCATGTCCGGCAGAACGGTTGATTGAAGAAACAGGCGAATGCTGTGCAGAAGGAACAAAAGCCATCAATGGTGTATGTTGCGCAAGCGATACTGATTCTGAAGTTTGTTGCGCGGGAATGCATGCCGCAGAAGGTGAATATACATTAAGAACGTATAGCAAATACAAGTTCTGTGTGCCAAAATGCGGAGAATGCCAAAAGTTCCAATATGAAAATCCGACAACAGAAGCAAGAGCAAAAGCTTGTACGGCGGATGCAACGCAAAGTGAAACTTGCTGTGTGAATGCTGGACGTCAATGGGCAGAAAAAGAATCTTCCGGTAAACAATGTTGTTATGGAACTGTTTATAACGGATTGTGTTATAACAAAATTTTCGGAGGACTTTGCAGAAGGGGTGAAAACGTTCCACATTGTTCAGAAGATTTACCAAAAGGTACAATTTGTCAAGCTGCATCTTATAATGACTCTACCAGAAAGCGTGAGGTTTCGAAAAGGCTTGGCAGAGGCAATTCGACGGTTCTTAAATGTATGCAATATACGGCAGATGATGAGTGTAAAGCATATGGCGCAACTTTGATAGATCCGGATACAGCCCAAGCAGCGTATGGATGTTATAATATATCGAGCTGTAAAGTTACAAATTATAAGTACGGATGTAATTGGGAAAGCAATCATTATATTCTTGCAAAAGATGGACATATGGAGCGCGAAGATGATGGAAGGCCAAGCTGTTGGTGGGTTTGTGATTGTGAAGCCTTGTGTGTTAAGTAACTTTTTAATGTAAAACAAAAAGCGTCCCTTAATTGGGGCGTTTTTTTTTGTGATGTAATGGGCGTATTATATGAAAAGGGGATGTCTTGTAAATTATAAAATGTATATCTTTGTTTTCATTTTTTTTGTATGTCAAATGGAGTTGTCTTTTATTTAATAAATTATATATCTTAAATTATATCAAATGGAAATATCTG
>JBJFAP010000164.1:0-1647 GCA_051887975.1 Alphaproteobacteria bacterium
CTTCTTGGTTTGATGAGGCAGAACCACTTTCTTGAATATTTTTCTTCACTTCGGCATCAATTTCATCGGCCGTACGCGCAATTACATAATTTTCAGGCGTTTCATTCAAGAACGCAACCGCTTCCAATTCAAGCAACGCTAAATCCAAAGACAACCGTTTTGCGCGTTCTTGCATACTTGTTTTAGCAAGCAAAACGCCAACGGCTTTTTTATCATCATAAGTTTCTGCATTTGTTGCTTTTTGAGTTAAATTTGCCAAAGTTTTATTGGCTCGTTCCGCACCGGTTGTTAATTCTTCAAATGCTTTTCCGTAAGCTTCAGAAACAACTTCGCCAAAATAATTGACTCGATTTGATTTTACTTTTTTCAAAGCATCTATCGTTTCGGTAAGGGGTTCACCTTCCAATTTATCCCCTTCACGTGTCGAATAAAAGAAACGATCTTTGACATATTTTTGCGCCGTTTCGATTGAATCTTGCGCTGCACCACATCGTTCAGAGCAAGACGCTACTTGTGATAATGCACTTTTGCCTTCAGATTGTTTACTTGACGCAGACACAGCATTCGTTGCAGCCTGATCTGCGGCTTTGGCAATGGAGGCCACTGTGCAACAAATACTGACACCTAAAACAAATGAGCAAATGGAACATAACAATAATTTTTTCATCTTACGAACCTCCCTTTGCAGTTTTATTTTCTCTGTTTTCTATGACTTGCGATGACTTTGATTCTTTTGTTGCTTCTGAAGGAATATAACCGTACTCTTCTAAAAGAGAAGCTGTCATAGAGATAGCTTGATTGTTATTCACTTCAGCTTTCAAACTTTTTACGGTTTCAGAAGACGCTATTGCATCATTGACATCAGACAAAGCATCTGCCACACCATCAGAAATCTTTAGTTGCTTATCAATATCTTCAAAATCGAAAGATTCTGTAAATTTTAAAAAATCATCCATATCACTCTTTAATGCGTTCGCAACAGCGCTTTTTCCCACATCACCTAAGGAATCGATTGTTTTTGTTGTTTCTTTAATTTCATCTATATATGTTTTAATTTTTTCCATTTTTTCAATGAAAGACGCAACATACATCGTAAAGTGATCATTTGATTGAACGGGTATTCCGGCGGCATAAACCGAACAAGTTGCACAGATGACGCTTAAAACCGTACTTAAAATTAAAAACTGACTTAATTTTTTCATCTTACGACCCTCCATTTACTGCACTATTTGCTTTTGTTGCTTGCGATTCAACATCAGGATTATCATCGCATTTACCTGCGCCTGTTTTCGGACAATTGGACGACGAATCGTTTTTATCCTTGTCGGTAGTTGCGACACCGCCATTTTCTTCCTGTTGCGAATCAGGGGTTGCATTTTGTCTGGCCGCAATTGCATTCGAAGACATTGCCTCAATCAATTGCGCTTGTAATTGGTTAAAGGAAATTTCGGCTTTGAGAATTTGAATATCTTGTGCAGCCTCTTGAACAACCTTTCCTTGTAAAGTACCTGCACCGGCAGCCGCTTGCAATTGAGCTAACGCTTCTTTTGGTGCTTCATTCGTAGCCGCCAAAACACTTTTTGCCCTTGCCAATCCTTCAGTTGCGCTTAAATTCAAACGTTCGTTAATTTTAACCAATGTATCCGC
>JBJFAP010000165.1:0-1640 GCA_051887975.1 Alphaproteobacteria bacterium
AATTTTTAACTTCCAAAAACGACATTTATCCTACACTTCCTTCCAAACTTAAACCGATTAAACGTCCTGCTTCTATCGCAAATTCCATCGGCAGATGTTGCATAACTTCTTTACAAAAGCCGTTTACAATCAAAGCGACAGCCTCTTCTTCACTTAAGCCGCGTTGCATTGCATAAAATAATTGTTCATCACTGATTTTGCTTGTTGTCGCTTCGTGTTCGATAACAGCCCTTTTATTTGCAATTTGTTGCACCGGCACCGTATGCGCACCGCAAGTCGAACCGATCAACAAGCTATCACATTTTGAAAAATTATGCGCCCCGTCCGCACCATGTCCCATTTTCACCAAACCACGATATGTTTGATTTGAATGCCCTGCAGAAATTCCCTTTGAAATAATTGTTGATCGTGTATTTTTCCCCAAGTGAATCATTTTAGTTCCTGTATCTGCTTGCTGATAATTGTTTGTTAAAGCAACAGAATAAAATTCACCGATTGAATTATCGCCTTTCAAAACACAAGACGGATATTTCCAAGTAATAGCCGACCCTGTTTCCACTTGTGTCCAAGATAACCTTGCATCATTAAGACAAAGTCCACGCTTTGTTACAAAATTATAAATACCGCCTTTTCCGTCCTTATCACCGGGATACCAATTTTGAACAGTTGAATATTTAACCTCTGCCCTGTCATGAACAATAATTTCAACAATGGCGGCATGTAATTGATTTTCATCTCTTTGAGGAGCTGTACAGCCTTCTAAATAACTGACGTACGCATCTTCATCACATACAATCAAAGTTCTTTCAAATTGTCCCGAATTTTTGGCGTTGATTCGAAAATAACTTGACAATTCCATCGGACAGCGAACACCTTTTGGAATATACACAAACGAACCATCAGAAAAAACAGCACTGTTCAGTGCGGCAAAAAAATTATCCGTATAAGGAACAACCGTTCCCAAATACTTTTTCACCAAATCAGGATAGTTTTGTACAGCTTCGGAAATCGAACAAAAAATAATTCCCTTTTCTGCCAATTTTGCTTTATAAGTTGTTGCAACAGACACACTGTCAAAAACTGCATCAACCGCAACAACACCGGCCAATACTTTTTGCTCATTCAAAGGAATACCAAGTTTTTCGTATGTTTCCAAAATTTTTGGATCTATTTCGTCTAATGACTTCGGCTTATTATCCTGTTTTGGTGCGGCATAATAATACAAATTCTGGTAATCAATCGGTTCATAGTGCAATTTTGCCCAATGCGGTTCTGACATTGTTTGCCATTTTTCGAATGCTTTTAATCGAAAGTCAAGCAACCATTCCGGCTCGTTTTTTTTGGCAGAAATAAAGCGAATCACATCAGCATTCAATCCTTTGGGAGCTGTTTCCGATTGAATGTTTGTTTCAAAACCGTATTTATACTTATCTTCAGCAAAAGATTGTACGGTTGCCAACGTTTTTTCATCTGCCATATATATTGCCTTTTCGTTATTGGTGTATAATTTGCAACAAAAATAAAAAAAAGTCAATATTTTCGTTAAAATTAGTTGCGTTTTAAAAATTTATTGGATAACATAACCATAAAAGATGGTAATTTAAAAGAGAGGAAAAAATGATAAGTTGTTCTATTGCTTG
>JBJFAP010000166.1:0-7872 GCA_051887975.1 Alphaproteobacteria bacterium
ATTTTATGACGTTCAGATTGTTTTTTTAATTCTTGCCAAAGTTCTTGATTTGCAACCGGTTTTTTTGAAGCATTTTTCCAATTGTTGACAAGCCAATTTGGCATCCATTCGGTAAATCCTTTCATAACATATTGGCTGTCTGTGGTAAGAACGACTTCACATGGTTCTTTTAAGGCTTTTAAAGCTTCAATAACCGCGGTTAATTCCATTTTATTATTTGTTGTATTTACTTCGTATCCGGACAATTCTTTTTCAATGCCATTAAAACGCAAAACAGCTCCCCATCCGCCATTGCCTGGATTTCCGCTGCATGCACCGTCTGTAAAAATTTCAATTTTCTTCACAATAACCACCTTTCATATAAAGTATAAAATACATTAAAAAAGTTGTTATTTTCTTAACAAAAAAGCTTTACATAAAATAAATTTTATGCTATAATAAACGTATATAAAAAATTAAAGGATGATTGCACGGAAGGAGACTAAGATGCTGCTGACAACAGTTAATTTAGATACGATTAAAAAGCAAATCGCGGAAGATTTCCCTCAAGTATCTGTGCAAAGTTCTTGCACGCTAAAATACAAAACACGTTATGATACATTGGTATATTTGGCAATCGTTGATTATATTGATTTAAGATTGAAGGAATATAAGCACGTCAATGCAAAAGCTTTGATTTGTGGTCTGCAAGATTGGAGTAGGGGACAAATAACTTATGCGGATTTGTTGGGGAAGGCAAAAGCCTTAATTTACAACAATGCACAAAAAGATAAGATTAAAAATGTATTGATTGATAATGTTTATCATTCGCAAAAAGCCCAAAAACAAAATATCTTTAAGCGTGGGTTTAAAGTAATACGCGATAATTTCCATGAGGCTCTTTTTACAGAAATAGAATAATTCAAATAAAACCATTTTGAGCTGCTGTTTCTTATGGCAGCTTTTTTATTTAACAAGTAAACAGCGTATTTAACAGATGCTGTCATTTTTTTGTAAAAAAATATTGACAAAATTAAAACTTGATATTAACATAGACTCATAGTCTCAATTTTTTGTTAGAAAGGAAATCAAATGTTTACACGTAATTGGACAGATCCGTATTGTCTTGATATTGAAAAGACGCCAACTAATGATGCTCAAAGAGCGCAGTTAACAATGGATATTATCGAAAAATACAGGCATTACAAAAATCCATGTTCTCGCTGGACAAAAGAAGATTCTACTTTTAAGTTGTGTATGAAAACTGGTGATTATCGCGAAGCAATAGCAAGAGTCAATGATGGTGTTGATGATGATCAAACTGTTTATCAAGATCAAACGTTAAAATGTCCGTCTGTACTTGTTGCAAGAAATTTTTATTATCTTTCAGATAAAGATATCAGTTCCAAGGGTAATGATATACTTTATCTGTACAGAAAGCTTAAAGAAAAAGGTCTGAATAAACCTGTTATTGAAGCATATGCCAAAAAGCAAAGATGGGATGTGCGTGCGGTGTTTAAAGAAATGGACAGATTATTGAAAATTCCGGAAGAAGAAAGATTTAAATCAAAAAATCCGGAAATTCCAAAGGTCATTCGCCAAAGAAAATCTTTGTATAAGGATTTAATTGCCGTTATTCAAAAAGCTAAGATGCGCGGATAAGATTTAAAACAAAAGAAAGCCACCAATTTAGGTGGCTTTTTTAATTTTTACAAAACTGTTATTTTTTTTGTATTGACTTTTGCAACAAATCGTGCCATTTTGTAAGAAGCTAACGAAGAGGAAAAACAAATGACAAGATCTGAATTGATTGAAAAAATTTCCGTTCAATATCCCCATCTTTACTTGACGGATGTTGAACGCTTGGTTGCAAACATTACAAACACAATGAAAAAGGCTTTAGAAGATGGTCGAAAGATTGAATTGCGCAGTTTTGGTGTTTTGGGCGTGAAAATTAAAAGGGCGGGAAATGCACGCAATCCGATGACAGGAGAAAGTGTTGTTTTGCCAGAACGCGGCGGTGTGTTTTTTAAAGCTGGCAAAGAGTTAAAGCAAAGAATCAATAAGGTGTAAAATGAATTGGCTGACGAATTACGCGCGTCCTAAAATTAAAAAACTTGTCGAACAAAGGGACATTCCTGATAATTTGTGGGTTGGATGTTCCGGATGCGGTAAAATGATTTTTTACAAGGAACTGCAGGAAAATGCCTATATTTGTCCTTCTTGCGGACATCATTTTAAAATCAGTTCCGCAGAACGTTTAAAATTAATGTTTGATAATGGGACGTATGAAATTTTGCCGCTTCCGCAAGTTTCTGTTGATCCTTTAAATTTTTCAGACACCAAAAAATATACGGACAGATTAAAAGATGCTAATAAAAAAACAGGTGCAGATGAGGCGATTTTATTGGCAAAAGGAACTATGGGAAAAAATCCTGTTGTCATTGGTGTTTTTGATTTTGATTTTATGGCCGGTTCGATGGGACGCGCAGTCGGAGAAAGTATTGTCCAAGCTGCTTATCAAGCAATGAATGATAATGCGGCATTGATTTTAATCCCTTCTTCCGGTGGCGCAAGAATGCAGGAAGGAATGCTTTCTTTGATGCAAATGCCGCGAACAACACTTGCGATTAATCAATTTAAAGAAAAAGGAAATCCTTATATTGTGATATTTACCAATCCGACAACCGGAGGCGTTACTGCTTCCTTTGCGATGTTGGGCGATATTCACTTGGCAGAGCCTGGTGCTCTTATCGGTTTTGCAGGGGCGCGGGTGATTGAACAAACTATAAGAGAGGTTTTGCCGGAAGGTTTTCAGCGTTCGGAATATTTGCAAGAACATGGTATGATTGATCAAGTGGTGGACAGACGCAATATCCCACAAGAAATTATAAAAATTTTAGATTTATTAATGCATAAGAAAAAATAAGTGAGGTACTTTGTACATACAAACACAAGCTGTTCAAGACGGTTTTTTTGCTGACAAATATGGTAAAAAAGGGACTGATTTTAAAGGTTCTATGCCGTCTTATTCTTTTGGATTTGAAATTATGGATTTTCCACGAGGAACAGTCAGTTTTGCGTTTATTTTCGATGATCCGGATTCAGTTCCGGTATGCGGTTTTACTTGGATTCATTGGTTGGTGGCGAATATATGTAAACCGAAAGTCGAAGAAAATGAAAGTATTCATGCAACAACTTTTTTTCAAGGAAAAAACAGCTGGGGCGAAAATATGTATGGTGGAATGGCACCTCCTGATAAAAAGCATAACTACCATTTGCGTGTATTTGCTTTGGATTGCTTACTTAATTTAAAAAATGGTTTTTCTCTGGACGATTTAAAGAATCAAATGGGCGGACATATCCTTGATTCAACTGATATGTGGGGTTATTATAATCCTTAATTATCAATAAATTATTTCAAATTCTTTATTTGAAACATTATCTTTTGTTTTCCCATTTTCCGCTTTCGTTTTGCTTCCAATAAAAGCGTTCGATATTTAATTCAGACACTTTACGCCATTGTTCGCGCGCAGCATCTAAAGAAGCTTGATTCAGACCATTAAAAAAGTATAAAACACGTTCAAAATCTTCCGTAAAAGGAATGGGAACATTGTTTAAACAAATACATAAACGGGCTTGGTTCGGATTCAAGTGATCTTTATGTGTAATAAAAATGGGTTGCTTATCGACAAAACCGTCTTTTTCGACACCATGAGGTAGAAAAGAATCCGCTTCAAAAGTCCATAAGAGTGTGTTCAATTCATCGGCTTGTTCTGCTAAATCTGTTTTAATAAGGACACGCGTATCCGCTTCATAAGCTTTTTGCAATATAGCGGGCAGGGCTTTTTGCAAGGGAATTTTTTCAAGATGATAAAAATCTACGCGCATATTATTCACTTAAAGTCGGGAAAACAAATAAAACCAAAAAGAATGCGAAAGCAACAAGCAATGCACCAAATATTCTTAAATTGTGCGGATTTGCATCGATTAAACAACGAACGGCAAAAGCTTGGATTGTTTTGGGAATAAAAAGGTAAAAAAGCCCTTCGATAAAAAGCAACAAAACAAACGCATGTACGAAATCAGAACGCGAAAAATCTAACATTGTTCGACCTCATCATCAAAAATAATTGGGATATGCTTTTGAAATTCTTTTTTCAAGCCGCACATAAGCAATCTGATATCAGGATGAGCCACTTCAGAGCAACGCATCTTAAATATATGCTTCCATTCGCGCAAATTGGCGGTTGTAACGATTTGCGTTTTTAAACAACAGGGTAAAACAGAACGTGCAGTTTCCGGCTTTTGTCCGTTTTCTATCATTGCAAGATAATTTTTTTCAATGATATTCATTGTTTCAAGCCAAATTGAATAGGCCGGTGTCTTTTCATCAAGTTGAGATGGCTTTATAACGGTTATTTCATTTCCAAACTTATCTTTTGAATAACAACAATAGCGTGTACTTTCTTGGCTGAAAGAAGCTAATCTGTGGCGTACAAGTTCATTTGCAATTGCTCTGTCGGTTGTAAAACGGACAGAAATTGAAAAGTGCTCTAAAACCGATTCGTGATGACGTTCAACAATATGCTTCAAAAAACTGATATGCGATGTTTTATCAGCTTTATCAAATGATTGATAACATGTTCTGCCGCACATTTCTAAATGCCGTAAAACAAAGTCTTTATCAATCACAGATAAGATTTCAAAAGACGGTTGGACAATTTTTACCATAGCAATTCCTTTCTTTTGATTTTATATTGCATAAAAAAAATTGCTTGTCAATAATGAATTTAAAATTGATAAAAGATTATCTGTCGTTGCTGTTTGGTACGAATGAAGGTCGTATCAATTCACCATCATGGGTTTCGCCAGATGCGTTATTGCCTTCTGTCGGTGTGCCGGCAAGATTTCCCAATGAATCCATCTTGTCGGATTTCTGTTCGTTTCCTGGCGTAATAAAACAAAGCATCCATAGTTCCAAGTGGTAAAAGAATTTTTTTTATGTTGTCTTATTCATAAATATCCTCCTTACGTTATCAACTCTTCTTATTATGCAACATTCATAATTCTTTTTCGATTAACAATTAAATGGTATAAAAGACTTGCTAAATTAAATTTATTTGTATATAATGCCCGAAGTTTTAACAATAAAAGGAATAGTTTTTGACTTCTGATAAAATGCCGGTTGATTGCAAATATTGTGCGAAGAACTGCCCTTTTTTAGAGATAAATTATTTAGAAGCAACTGAAAAAATCCCCTATCATTGTGAGTTGTTTGATTCTTTTTTGGGCTTTGACGGAAACGTTATTCGTTGTTCACAATGTTTGGGCGAACAAAGATCTATTCGCGAAGAGGGATTGAATTTTATCAATGCTTTTTATGACAGAACAATCAATAAATCTGTCACAAAAATAAGCTTTATCAAGCTTTTGCCGAATCTACAAAAGCAATTTGTAAAATTTATTGAAAAATTTGGAAAACCGGTCGGCATTCCGAATTATCTTGATTTTTCAAAACAAATCGGTATTGAAAAATTACAGCATTTATTGATGCAGGAAATGCAAAGAAAAAATAATCAGGTGCACTATGAAAATAAAGAAAAAGAAGAGTTAAAAATTATTTTAAAAACACAAACAGACGCATTTCCGGATGATTTGGACTCTAAAACATGTAAGTTAATATTGGGTTTATTTGCTGTTTTGGATGTGTCAGAACGAGCTGTTTTAATACAGATTTTAAAAAATCCAAATACATTCTCATTGTTTTTACGAAAATTAAAATTTATGAAGAAAGACAATAATTTAATTGCCTCTGTTCGTATAGAACTTGAACGATTGAAAGGGCAGGCGGAACTGGAAAATGCCAGTCGAGAGCCGGCAAGAATAGCTGACGTTGTTCGTAAAATTGAAATACAGCGTGTAAAAGATTGATTTTTTTTGTTTTTTTAATAATTTAGAAACTTTTTGTTTGTAAAAAGAAATAAAGGAGTTCATTTATGAGGAAATTTTTGTCTGCTTTATTGGTGGCAAGTTGTTTTGTCAGTCCGGCCTTTGCACTTGATGTCTGGGGAATCTATGATGACAAAACGCAAAAAGTCTGTCATGACGTTGATTTAAACAGTGAAATTGATTTGGTCCAAGTAATGGAAAAGGCTATTTGCGCGAACCCGTCATTAAAAATCAGTTATTTTTCAACATTGATTTCCGGATCAAGTTATGGACAAGGGTTGTCTTCCTATCTTCCGGATGTTTCAGCCACCGGCTCTGTTTCTTCAAGCGACAGAAAAATAGATGGCGGTTCAAGCACTCAATCATCTGATGCGTCTGCAAGTATACGCTTGTCTTGGTTGTTGCTTGATATGGGGGGCAGAAGTGCCTCTGCGGATCGTTTAAAGGCTTATTTGGAATCGTCTTATTTGATGTATGATGATACACTACAAACGGTGTTATTTGACGTTGTTTCGGCATATTACGCGGTGTTATCGGCTGAAGAAAAATACGAAGGGCTTTTAAAATCGGAAGAATCATATAAAAAATCTTATGAAGAAGCCAATTCACGCTATCAATTGGGGCTTGTGCCCTTATCAGATAAATTGCAAGCGCAAACTTCTTATGATCAAGCGCGCTTGGCTTGCAATGTTGCACGCAAAAACATTGCAATAGAACGGGGAAATCTTGCAAATTTATTGGATGTGTCGCCGGATATTCACTTTAAATTGGTGCGTCCTGATAAAAATGTCGAAGATAATGGAAAAGTTGATGCTTTTGATAAATTAGTAGCTAAAGCTTTGGAAAATCGTTCGGATTTTAAGGCCAATCAACAGGAGTTAATTGCAGCAGAAAAACAAATAACGGTCGCAAAATCGGAGGCTTTGCCGTATTTGTCCGGTGATGCATCTGCTTCAGCGGATAAAGATATTCGCGATGGCAACAGAGCACAATATGGCGCTTCGGCAGGTTTAACGCTGACAGTGCCTTTATTTACGGGATTTTCAAATTCATATAAAATCGGACAGGCAAAATATCAGTATGAGCAAGCAAAAGAAACTTTAGAGCAATCAAAAAATAAAATAGAAAATGAGGTTTGGGCAGCGGTTCAAGATTATCAAACTTCTCTTGAAAGTTTCAAGATTAGCAAGAGCTTATTGGCATCAGCTAAAGAAAATGAGAAAGTTGCTTTTGCTTCTTATAAAGTCGGAAAAGTTAATATCTTGACTTTGTTAGATGCAGAGTCTTCTTTGGCTTCTGCTCGTGTGGAAAATTCAACAACTTTTTATAATTTTTTAACTGCAAAAGCGAAATTACAACGCGTTTTGGGTGAAACGGAAAGGACTAAATGAAAAAAACAATTATAATTTTATTGGTAATTATTGGCTCGATTGTTGGTTTATACTATGCTTTTAAGCCATCGGATAAGTTAAAGCCGACAAATTTTGAATTTGTTAAAGTCGAACGTGGAGATGTAACGGAAAAAGTAACGGCAACAGGTACGTTGCAACCGATTAACACAGTTTCTGTCGGCACTCAGGTTTCCGGTATCATTGAAAGAGTTTATGCCGATTATAATGATGAAGTTAAAAAAGATCAATTACTCGCTGAACTGGATAAGTTTTTATTAAATGAATCTTTGCAAGATGCCAAGGCCGCTTTGGATTTGGCAAATTCCAAAAAGAAAGTTGCCAAAATGAACTATGACAGATACAAAAATTTGTATAATCAAAAATTGATCGCAAAATCCGAAATGGAAGAATCTGAAATTGCTTTGGCAACGGCCGAATCAAATTTGGAATCGGCTCAAGCAAATTATAACAAGGCGCAACGCAATATGGACTATACAAAAATTACATCGCCTGTTGACGGAACAATTATTTCAAAGGAAGTCGAACAGGG
>JBJFAP010000167.1:0-1623 GCA_051887975.1 Alphaproteobacteria bacterium
TCCCGTAAAATCAGAAATTGCAATTGGTATAGGTTCATTTTTGCCCCCCGTAATATCAATATTCAGTTCCGCGTAAGCAGAAATATTCATCAATAAAAATCCAATTAACAAAAATAATTTTTTCATCATTATCTCCTTATGTTTCTAAAGGGTTAAATCTTAACTTTAAATTTTGCCATTGCCTAAAAGAGGCCGGATATTTACGTGCCAACTGTCTGAAAACAGAATCATCTTGAGCATCGCAAATAAAAACTGCACGTTTTGCGCTATCCGCAATGGAACGGTAAGTTTTGTCTTTTTCCATACGCGCTTTATCATGTATCATTTCCACAGACAAAACTTTTCCGGCAGAAGACAATTTTACTTCTAAAACAACAATCATCGTTTCCAATCCTTCTATACCCGCATCGCGATTCCAATGTTCTTTAACGGCAGAAGATATCGAATCGATGTAGCTTGCAGAAATTTTTTCCGCTGCATTATAATTTTTAGAATCGGCGAAACTATCCAAAACACCGTCAACCATATTTGACATTTCATTTTTATCTTTTGCTTTTTGCATTGCTTCGCTTTTCGAAATCTTTTCCACAGAAGTTAACAAACTTTCCAAATCATTTTCTTCCTGTTGTTTTGTTTCAGGTTGTTTTGAAACAGCAGGAGATGTGTTTTTTTGTTTGACAGGCTCTTGTTTTTTTTGTTCCGGCTTTATTTTTTCTTCTTTTACGGGAACACTGTCTTCCTTTTTAACTTGTTTTTGTTTTGGCACAGGCGGTGGTGCAACCTTTTTTTGAGCAGGTGTCATCACCGGCGGCTTTATTTCTTTTTTAGGTTGCGACATTTTTACTTCTTTCTTTTTCGGGGGCAGATTTGTTTTGTTTGAAATTTCAACTTTATTCAAATCCACCCACAAAACGACACTTTCTTGCATTTCTTTTTTTTCTTGCCAAGAAGGAATTGATACGAACAAAAAAAGTCCGATAAAAAAATGCGCCAGTAAAGAATAAAAAAACGAACTGTTCACAAGTTATTTCCTTTTTACCGTTCTTGGAATTTCAACTGTTTGAGCATCTGTTTTTAAACCAACCTGCACATAGCCCGATTCGCGCAAGTATGCCATCAATTCAATAACCGTTCCATAGGAAGCTTTCTTATCAGCACTGATCACAATTTGAATATTCGGATTTTCACTGACGATTGCTTTCAGTTTTGACAAAATCTGCGTTTTGGACACTTTTTGACTTGCCAAATACAAATTCCCCCTTGCATCAACGGACAAATCCAAAGTTTTTTCAGATGTTGTCATTGTTTTTCCGTCACCCTTAGGCAAGTCAACAGGAATCCCCGTTGTCAATAATGGAGCTGTTATCATAAAAATTGCCAACAATGAAGTCATCACGTCAATAAGCGGCGTTAAATTGACTTCACTTCTGATGGATAATCTTTTACGATTGCGATACATCATCTTCCACAGCCCTTTCTTCTGCCTGTTCTAGTTGTCTTGAAATGATTCCTTCTAATTCACCGGCAAAAGTTTCCATTTTATTTGTCAAACGGTCAATGTCATTTGCAAACTTATTATATGCAATCACCGCCGGAATAGCAGCAATTAAACCCACAGCTGTT
>JBJFAP010000168.1:0-1622 GCA_051887975.1 Alphaproteobacteria bacterium
GAAAGAGCATTGCAGAATTGGAAAATAAATGGGAAGCCATTCGTACGAAAAATCGTGCAGCTTTGAATGGGTACAATCCGTATTTTTCAATTGATACGGTTGCAGAAGGCGGTATGCCGGATTTGTTCCGCTTAAGGGTTGGTCCTATGGACGATCTTCAAAAAGCGGATGATTTGTGTGCAAAGTTGTCCAAGAAAGGTGTTTCTTGTTCTGTAATTAAAACACAATAAGTTAAAATGAACGGGCCTGCCCTTTCTTTAAAGGGCGGGCGATTTTGGATAAGTTAGTAAAGATAGGCAGAGGAAAAATGGCAGACAGAGTAGAATTAAGCTCATCAGAGCAATATGTAAGAAAATCAAACAGACGGCTTTTAGTGATTGCACTGATTGCTTTTTTTGCTTTTCTGATTGGACTTTTACTGTTGTCCGGCGGATCACGTGCTCCGGAAGAAGAATTAAAGCCGAACATCGTCAGTGAACCAATCGGTTCAAAACGTGAAGTTGATGCGGGTATGGAGTTCGGGTCAAAAAGTTCTGAAGGATTGTCATTGTCTGCTTATCCGACATCTGTTTCAATGACGGGTGTTGTTTTGGGATCTTCCGCAGAAGCGGTTATTACTTTGACTGCAAATGGTGGTCCTATCCGTTTGGAAGGTTTGACTTTAGCGCAAGAACAACAGGATGGATTTATTATTTCTCCGACAGAAAATTGCGGTATCGGAAAGGTTATTCCGGCAGGTGCATCTTGTAATATTCAAGTGTTATGGAATCCGATTTCTATTCGGTCTTATTCAAATTATTTAACGATTCGTTGGCGTTTGGATGATGCAACGATGTATCCGCCTCCCGAACAAAAGACGTTAAGGGTTGATATTTCCGGACAATCAACAGATTCTAAAGATTGCGTTATCTGTGAAACAAAAGAAGCCGAAAGGGCGGCTGCTCGTATGGGCGAGTTGGACGAAAACACAGGTCTTTATATTAAAGATGGCGAAATTATGGGAATTGTTGAACTGGATAAAATCGCAATTTCCAACTATGGTGCTTTTTTAGGTAACGTTAAAAAAGATACAAAAGAAGTCGTTGATGAAGATGGTGAAGTTTTGGGTCGCGTTTTGGGCGATGGTACCGTTGTTACAAAAGATTTGAAAGTTTTAGGTGGTGCTTTACCATTAGCTTCTGTTTTGGATGCTTCCGGAAATGTTATCGGTCAATTAACGAAAGAAGGAACTGTTGTTGATAAAAATAACAAATTGATTGGTTTGCCGATGGCGGACGGTTCTGTTGTCGATGCCAATCAAGAAGGTCAAATTATCGGTTCTGTGATGCCTTGGGCGGTTGTGTTGAATTTGTCTTCTAAAGCAGTTGGTGCAACACAAACGGATGGTACAGTGCTTTTGGCAAACGGAGAAAAAATGGGTCGCGTTTTGCCGGGCGGTTTGGTCGTCAATGATGATGGTGTGATTGTTGGTGGAACAGTGGCTTCCGGTGTGGGTGTCGGCAATGCTTGCCATTCATTAGGCAAAGTTGCAGGTAATGGTAAAGTTTATAATGCTTTCGATCAACAAGTCGGTTATACATCTATTGATGGTCTTGTAATGGATATGAGTGGTATTTCTGCCG
>JBJFAP010000169.1:0-7773 GCA_051887975.1 Alphaproteobacteria bacterium
CGTCGTCATCATCATCGTCGTCATCATCATCGTCATCGTCGTCATCATCATCGTCATCGTCATCGTCGTCGTCATCGTCGTCATCGTCATCATCATCGTCATCGTCATCATCGTCGTCATCATCGTCGTCATCATCATCATCGTCGTCGTCGTCATCATCGTCGTCGTCATCATCATCGTCATCGTCATCGTCATCATCATCATCATCGTCAGATGGAATATTCCCACCACGTCTTTCGAAATAAAACTTCATTTCATTCAAATCATTTTCGCAAACTGTCGTTTCATTTTCCAGCGCTTCATCAAATTGTTGTCCTCCGACAAAAATGGCATCCACAAGCGGATGATATTGTAAGGCAAAAACACAAACTTTTTTAGGAACGTCAGCAACTTTGACCATATAAACATAATCATCATTATCGGAAACAATGGTATGCATTTCATATCCGACTTGTCCAAGAGTACCGTCTTGTGGTAATCCGGCAAAATGCCATTCGTAATTTGCGCCTTTTTCTTGTTTTTTTCGCATATAATAAGGGTCAGATGCTAAAACAGATTTTGAACGTTGTATGACGTCTTTTAATGTCGCATTTGCACTGTGCTTGTCCATGGCAAATTGATAAAGAGATATCCCGCCAACAGACAACATCCCAATGATAGCCAATACGGCCAACATTTCAAGCATTGAACGTCCGAAATTTAACTTTTTAAACCATTTTTGCATTTTTTTGTTTCCTTTTCCATGGTAATAATTCAATGAATTGCACATACCTTTGATTACAGAATACGGAAATTTAAAAAAGATTGCAACAAAAATTTTGAAAAAATATGATCTGATTATAAACAAAAATCTTGACAAGAAAGAAAAAATAGTGTACAATCACGCCGGAGTCTGCAAAATAAAAGAAAGGCAAAAAGATGGTTGTCAATACTTTGAAAACTGATGAAGAATTAAATTCAAAAAATAACGATACTCCCATATCAGATGCCAAAAATGAAGGTCAAACATCAGCTGATTTAGTTGCAATAGGCGATAACGTAAAAAAAGAAAGTAATGCTGATGCAGACGAAAGACAACAGGAAGATGCTGTTGTGGACAAAGTGTCTGATGAAACTGAAAGAAAGACAAAAAATCCATTCCGTAAATTTGTTCCGTTGGATTTTCCCGTCAGTAAAAAACGAATAGAAGAAGTTGCGGCTTTCCGAAGAATTTTAAATGCGCCATCAATGAATGTTCCTGCGTTGGTTATTGACAGACCGGAAGATGCGCTGCCTGTTTTAAGTTTATATGTTGCGCAACAAAAATTCTTTCGCTTGAAAATGCCGAAATTTTTAATGGTATCAATGGAAGATTTTGGTATTAAATTTCCTCTTCCGCCTGATAAAAGCTATGATTTTGCTGAAGAAATGCAATCCGAAATGAAAGATGCTAAAACATTTTTGGGAAAACCTAAAACAATTCCGGTGTTTTGTGATCCTATGAAATGGTTGAATGAGGATTTGATAAATGATTTTTCTTACTGGTTTTTGGACAGAAAAGATAAGACGGTTTTAATCCTTGAAAAAAAGGATTTAAGCCGATTACAATCTTGGATAGATAATGATAATTCATATCAAAACGGATTGAGTGAACAAAAGAATCCGGATGAAAAAGAAGGATTTTCAAAATGTTCTGTTTTGCATATTTCTCAGATGAGTGATGATGAAAAAGTATGTTATTTTTCAAGTTATCTTAAAAAAACGGCAATGAAATACGACTTTGATATCGGTGAAAAAACGCTTGCAAAGTTCGTTAAAAAAATAATTGGACGTTTCTCACATGATGAAGTATTTCTTAAGGCTTTTGAAGTGTTCGAAAGGGGAATCGTCATTGCGCAAGAAACACGATCTTCACGAGGGTTTTTGACATCGCAGATTTTGGATAAGGCTCTTGATGAGATTGCACCTGTTCACAATCGCGCTAAACAATTACTGGATATGGATGACCGTTTGAAAAAAAGAATCTTTGGACAAGATAAGGCAATTGATCAAGTTTATGAAACGATTTTATCTGTTTGTGATGATACAGACAGAAAAAAACCTGTTGTGTTGGGATTTTTTGGACCGTCCGGTGTCGGTAAAACAGCTATGGCTGAAGAAGTTTCTTTGGCCTTAACTGGCAGACCCGTCGTACAACTTAACATGGCAGAATATGCAGATGATATCAAATTGTCCACTTTAATCGGTTCTTCAAAAGGATACGTTAATTCGGAAGAAGATGGTTTATTGGCGCAAAAGATTAAAGAAGACAAACATGCAGTTTTTTTGCTTGATGAATTTGAAAAAGCCCATCCAAATGTTCAAAAAGTATTTTTGGGTATTTTTGATAAAGGTTCTGTTTATGATAATCATTCGGGGCAGATGGATTTATCAAATGTAACTTTTATTTTAACATCAAATGCAGGTGTCAGATCGCAGGCAGCAATTTCTTTTGGGTCTAATACACAACCGGCATATGTTGCTGATATGGAATTGATTAAAAGGGCTTTTCCGCCTGAATTATTGGGCCGAATTGATGCAAAAATTATTTTTGATCCACTTTCACGCGAAAGTTTAAGTTTGATTGTTGATAAATTTATGAATGGTTTTAAATCGCGTTTCAACCAGTTGGGCGTTTTTGTGTCTTTGTCCGAAAAAGCCAAAAATGAAATTATTGAAAAAGGCTTGGATCCATCCTTTGGCGCAAGACCATTACAAAACATTTTAAAACAAAAAGTTAAATTGCCCGTTGAAATTGGTATTTTAAAGAAAACAATTTCTGTCGGTTCTTCGGTTATTGTTAATTCGATTGAAGAAAATGATATTCAAATTGAAGAACAAAAAAAGCCTAAAAAAATTATTTCAAAAAGCAGACCAAGGACGGATAAAGAGGAAAAACAATATAGCTAACTGTAAAGCGAAAAAGGGGGAAAAATGCGTGAAATTACAGCGGCAATGTTATCAGTTTCGGGATGTGTCCTGACAGATGAAGAAAAATTGCTTTTGAAAAAAGCCAATCCAATGGGGATTACTTTATTTAAAAGAAATATTGCGGACAAAGAGCAAGTAAAAACTTTAATTTCATCTGTTAAACAAGCAATTGAAAGAGATGATGTTTTAATCGCCGCAGATCAAGAAGGTGGCAGAGTTTGCCGATTTTCTTCCCCTCACTGGGATGATTATGTTTCCCAGTATGCACTTGCATCACTGGACGAAACGCAGGCAAAAGAAATGTCGCAACTACACGCGTTTTTGATAGCTAATGATTTAAAACAAATCGGTGTTAATTGGAATTATGCGCCTGTTTTGGATGTTGCTTATTCCAATACAACGCAAGCTTTACAAAGTCGCATTTTTTCATCTGATGAAAAGAAAGTTGCAGAACTTGGAAAGATTTTAACGGATACCTATAAAAAAAATGGTATTTGCCCTTGCGTAAAGCATTTGCCGGGACATGGCAGAGCAACAGTTGATCCTCATTTGAATTTACCGATATTATCGCAGCCATTAAATGAATTGGAAAAAGACTTTTATCCTTTTACGGTATTGGCGCAAGATGCTCCGGCTGGAATGACAGCTCATATGGTCATTTCGTGTGTCGATGATAAGCCGATTACACAATCTAAAAAAGCGATAGAAAATATTATTCGCGGTTATATCGGATTTAAAGGATTTTTAATTTCGGATGCGATTGATATGAAAGCATTGAAAGGTTCTTTGACTGATAAAGTGCAAACAAGCCTTGATGCCGGTTGCGATGCGGTATGTTATTGTTTCGGCATATTCGAAGAAATGAAAGAGCTTGTTTCTGCCTTACGGCCTTTGACGGATGAGGCTCTGATGCGTTTTGAAAAAATTAAAAAAATCATCAATCAACCATTACAAAATCAAGATATTCAAAAGGCAAAAAAAAGATACAAGGAATTGTCTTTACAAGTAAAAACATTAACTACGGATTATGATGCAGTCGAAGTCTTACACGAAATAAAGGAAAAAAATGCCAATAAAAAAAATTAAGTGGGATTATTTTGAAGAACGGAAACCCGACAAACCAATTAAACATTTGGTTATTCACTGTTTTGCCTTTCCTGTTGATAAAATTTTGGATATATGGAAAGATTTTAAAGTCGGATCGCATTATTTAATCGATGAAAGGGGTAAAATTTTTCAATTTGTGGATGAAAATAAAACAGCATATCACGCAGGCAAAAGTTTTTGGCGTGGCGAAGAAAGTTTGAATTTTTCATCAATTGGCATTGAATTATACAGCCAAAGTTTTGGACAAGAACTTTATCCCACAGAACAAATTGAAGCTTTTAAAGAATTGGCATCAGATATTATCAAAAGATACGATATTAAACCGGAAAATGTCATCGGACACAGTGATATTGCTCCAACGCGAAAAGTTGATCCCGGAAAGGCTTTTCCATGGAAAGATTTGGCGCAAAACGGGATTGGTTTTTGGCCAAAAGAAAAAAATCCGGATGTTTTTAAAGATAAAACAATAAAAGAATTATTATCAATTATCGGGTACGATGTAAGTAATGAAAAAGCGGCATTGTTTGCTTTTTTAAGACATTTTATGCCTGAAAAAGTTGCATATGAAAAGGATGTAATTCATATGGAAAATACTTTACCGGACAGAATAAAAAACTGCCAGCCGGCAGATGATGAAATAAAAACATTTTTGGAAAGTATGGCGTTTTCATATCATCAATTGAATACTGATAAATAAGTTATCAGCGGTGCGGTTGATAAGCTAAGGGCGGTGTTTGTGTTGCCTGTTGTTGCCTGTTTTCTTTTAAAGTATCTTTTAAAGTTGAATCAGTTCCTGCACTGACAACAAGTGTTTTTTCATATTCTTTAAGTTGTGTATCAGAAATCAGCATCCGAACTTGTGTCATTTTTTCCCATTGCATTGTAATAGCATCTTGCATACTTTTTACGTCAAGAGCAGGCAAGAAATTTTCATTTTTTATTTCAGTCATATAATCCGGTTGAGGTAAACGATACATTTGTCCTAATTGTTTGCATTGGGAAAGGTAATTAAAAGCCATTTCCCCTGTCTTAAGCATAACTTTTCGAATGCCCAACCTGCGCGGTGTTTTTGTGCCGATTTCATTTATTGCGGTTTTGTAATCTCTTGCTTTTAAAGCATTTTTTAATTTTCTAAATTCACGAAATCCCGCCGGCCCTCTTTGATAGGCGATGTCAATACATACAAGTTGCCATTGAAAAGGTAAGTCATAAAAAAATGTCTTTCCTTTTTCGTCTGAAAGAAATTTTGCAACACATGTCACCGTTTCATTGAAAGATCGATTGTATAATTTTTTTGCCCCTTCTTCGGTTATGAAATAACTTTCCAATTTAGTTGCCGAAAGGCCTTTCATTTTCTTTTTTAAATCTGCTTTTTGCTTGTCGTTCAATTGTTGTGTTATCTTTACTTTTTTTAATTGTTTAGATAAATTTTTGTCGGAAAGTTTCTTCATTCGGTTAATAAAGTCATCTGTCTTTTCCGTTGCCCCATCAAGAGAAAGACGACCCATCAATTCCTCCTTTTCTGCTGCATTTTTTGCATTCTTTATTTGTTTAATTAAAGCGATTTTTTCAGCTTGATTTAATTGATGAAAGATATCGACATAATCCATTTTGTGCGGATCGGTTTGTACATTACATCCATAACCGACAGTTATTTTGCCCCCTGAACAGCGATAAAATTGAAGACTTTTCTTTTCACCGTTTTCGCAAAATGGGAAATAAGCCGACCGCAAAATATGATGAACTGTGGCTGTCGATAATGGCGGGGTGCTTTCCTTTGGTTGAGTATTTTTCGGTTGCTGCGATTGTATGGTATATTGCTTTGTGCTTATTTTATCAATTGTTGTTTGCTCTGTTTGGGGAACTTCGACAATTGCTTTTTCGGTGTCAACACTTTTGTTTTGTATGTCAAACATCATCGTTCTGACAGAAGCAGCTTTTCGTGCTTGTCTTTCCAATCGTTGCTTTTTGTAATACCCGCAAACGGATAAAAATGCGATAAGCGCAATCATGGAAAGAAGATATGTTCTTTGCATTTTTTGCGAAAATAATTCCATCTCTCTCCCCCTTTTTTTTAATGGTTATTGATAACCCTTCCTGCGTCTGTTAACTGCACCGGCTAAAACGCCTTGATTTTCGTTATCACGTTGGTTTTGGATATTCTTTAATCGAATATCTTTTAAGAGAGAATGAATGCCAGTTTTTTGGCGCGTTTGAGTAACAGATCTTTGATCCGTCCGTGAACGTCTTTCGTGTTGTTTGCGTGCAGCTTTGCTTGTTGTTCTTTCTTCTGTACGTCTTGTTTTAAGACGCATTTCCTGCGGACGAATAACACCACTTTCTTGTTTTGCCGTTCTGGTCTGCATCGAATCTGTTTTTGCTTGAGCTTGTTGCTGACGGCGATGAGCATCACGCTTTTCTTCCAATTTACGCTTTATTTGCAATCTTTCGGCTTCTTTTCTGTTTGTAAACAACGTTGGATTATGTTTGCGCATAAACGCAGTATAAGCTTTTGCATCTTCGGCCGATAATTGTTTGTTGATTTGTTCAACAGACAACAAAGTTCCTGCTTTTTGTTTAATCTTGTTTACTTTCTTTACCAAAGCCCATTCTTGCGGTGTGTAATTCGGGCGATGATTTATTTGTTGCGGTGTTTTTTGACCGTTTTTCTTGGCTTGTTTACGTGCATAACGTCTTTCAGATTTGGCAATCGCTTTATCTTGTGCAAGCTTTTCTTCGATTTGCATATCTTTCTTGATTTCCGGATGATCTTCAAGATGTTTCTTTCTTGCCACTTTCTTTTGCATTTCGTTCAAAGTGGAGCTGCGGTTAATATCATCAAGATTGATTTCTTCTGGCTTTTTGCCTGTTTCTGTGGCAACCTTTGCCATGGCTTTTTGAGCAACATTGTTGACGACTTGGTGTAAGTGTTGCGCATTTGCGATTCTTTTGGTCAGCTTGGATTCGGCTGTTTTTTCTTCTTCTTCTTGTTTTGCCCCTTGAGCCATAAATGCAGAAGCGGCAGTGGTTGCAGCAATACCGGCAGCAACAGGAACGAAAATATCTCCGCCATGTGTATTTTCTTCTTGCTTCTTTTGCTCTTTTGCCAATTCATCCTGTTTGGCGTTTTCCAACTTATTTATGGCATCTGGAGAAAATTTCCAGTTATTGTCTTTTGTTTGTTGAATAACAGCCAATAATCTGTCCGTTGCTTCAGCGGGCAAACCGGCGGCACGAATCTTGTCTTCTAACTCCGAAACAAGCAACATTCTGCGTTTAAGTTTTTCTTCCTCGTTCGCTTTGATGAATGCTTTTTCTTTTTCTTCTTGCTGATTTTTTGGCAATTTTTTGAGTTCTTCTTTTTGTGAATCAGTCAAGACAACATCGGTGTTTTGCAATTTACGCAAAACATCCACGTCTTTTTGAATTTGACCCATAAAATTGTCTAATTGCATTTCATCCATTACATACTCCTGTTTGCTTGTTTCATTTGTTGTTCAAATCTTTTGCGTTGCTCTTGCGATAATTTCTTTAAAAGAGCTTTTGCGCGCTTTTCCTGTGCTTTCGGATCAAGTTTCAGACGATTTTTAGATGGAGCTCTTCCCGTCAGTTCATCGAAAATCTTCTTTTTTTGTTTGGCAGAAAGTTTAGGATTTTCCATCTTTGTTTTAAATTCTTTTTCTTCTTTTTTCAACTTTTCATCAAGCTTGTTTTGGT
>JBJFAP010000170.1:0-1614 GCA_051887975.1 Alphaproteobacteria bacterium
TAAAAGAAAAGTGCTCGCCTTCTGTCAATGTATCGCCAATCCGCAAATTACCGTGATTAGGAACGCCCATAATATCGCCGGCCCACGCTTCTTGTGCAAGTTCACGTTCTTGTGCCAAAAACAATACCGGATTATGCATTAAAATTTGCTTGTCGGAACGCACGTGATACAATTTCATTCCGTTTTTAAAATGTCCGGAACAAATACGCATAAAAGCAATTCTGTCCCTGTGTTTCGGATCCATATTCGCTTGAATTTTAAAAATAAAACCGGAAACTTTATCTTCTGTCGGCTCGACAGTTCTTTCAACGCCTTTTTGCGCGCGCGGAGATGGTGCGTATTCAACCAATCCGTCTAATAATTCCTGTACACCGAAATTATTGATGGCACTGCCGAAAAAAACAGGAGTCATTGTACCGTCCAAATAAGCTTGCCTGTCAAACGGCTTACAAAGTTCTTTTGCCATTTTAACATTTTCACGTAATTCGGATACTTCTTCTTGTGTTAATAAATCATCCAGTTTCTTATCATTGATTCCGTCCGCAACGGCAACTGGTTCGCTTTTGTGTGATTTATCGGACTTATCCATTAAAATCAATCTGTCATTTAAAATGTCATAACATCCTTTAAATCTGTTTCCCATACCGATAGGCCAACTGGCAGGAGTTGTATCCAGCGCCAATTTATCTTCAATTTCAGAAAGTAATGCAAAAGGATCTTGCCCTTCTCTGTCAAGTTTATTTACAAAAGTAATAATCGGAATATCACGCAAACGACAAACTTCAAATAATTTTAAAGTTTGTGCTTCAATACCCTTTGCGCAATCGATAACCATAACAGCACTGTCAACGGCTGTTAAAACACGATATGTGTCTTCCGAAAAGTCTTCATGCCCCGGTGTATCAAGCAAGTTAAAAGTACAGCCTTTATATTCAAATGTCATAACAGATGAAGCAACCGAAATTCCGCGTTCTTGTTCGACTTTCATCCAATCGGATCGTGCCGCACGTTGTTCGCGTTTTGCTTTCACGGCCCCCGCCATTTGAATTGCGCCACCGAAAAGCAACAATTTTTCTGTCAACGTTGTTTTTCCTGCGTCAGGGTGAGAAATAATCGCAAAAGTTCTGCGCTTTGAAATAATATCTTGTTGTGTCATTTAATCTTTCCTTTCTTGAAGGCTTATAGCATATGAAATGCTTTGCGTCCACAAAAATTTTATTCTTTAATATGTTCTGGTGAATTTATCGGTTTGATATTGTGTTGTGTAATTGTTTTGACAGTTTTATTACATAAATTACGCAAAACATTCTTGCTTACTTCATTTGTTGCGTAATCATCAGCTTTTAAGCCATAAATATCTATCAAATTCGGATCAGCGCCTAATTCAACCAAACGCCTTAAAACACCAGGTTTTGCCCCACCAATAGCCGCTTGCATTAAAACGGACCAACCATCCTCTTCAATAAATGAAGCCTCAGCACCATTCATAGCATAGGCATCAACTTTTTCCACTGTCATATTGCGCCAATCACCAATTCTTAAGAATTTATCTTCCATTCCAAATATAAAATCTAACACAGTTTCCCACATCATTTAATCCTTTTCTTTTTATTA
>JBJFAP010000171.1:0-7676 GCA_051887975.1 Alphaproteobacteria bacterium
TGAAAACATTGTCTTCAATCCGCATTCCGTCCCATATTTGAACACCGCATTTAACAGTTACATTATCACCGATAATAACATCATTTTCAATAAAACAATGCGAACAAATATTGCAATTCTTACCGATTTTTGCATGAGGTAAAACAACACAAAATTGCCAAATGTTTGTATCTTCGCCTATGTCTTTGCTTTGCACGTCCGATAAAGTATGTATCATTTTACAATCTCTTTTTTAAATTGTTCATAGTCACGAATATAATCGGCTTCGTCATAATGTTCGCTTGCCAGCACCAAAACAACACAATTAGGAGAAAAATTCGTAAACTCACGCCAAATGTTATGTTGAATGTAAAGTCCTTGATTTGGGCTTGACAAGTGTACTGTTTCACGCGATTTGCCGTCATCAAGAATAAAATCGCAACTTCCCGCAATACAAATAATAATTTGTTCCAAATGACGGTGAGCATGACGGCCTCTGACAGCATTATAATCAGTTCCCCAAATATAGTAAACACGCTTAATATCAAATGGAATATCCTGATTGCTTTCGATGGGAACAAGGCTGCCCGCATAATCACCACGAACAGCAAAATTGATTAGCTTATACATATTTTCTTTTTCATTTGTCATTTTAAATACCACTCCACAGTTTTGATAATGCCGGTATCAAACGTTTCATCTGCTTTCCAGCCCAATTCTTTTTCCAATTTTGAAGCATCAATCGCATAGCGGAAATCATGACCTGCTCTGTCAGCGACAAAAGTAATTAAGTCCGCATATTTTTTTCCGTTTGAACGCGGACATTTTTCGTCCAAAATGGCACAAATTGTTTTTACAATCGTAATATTGTTGCGTTCGTTATGTCCGCCTATATTGTATGTTTCGCCCGATTTTCCTTTATGGAAAATTAAATCTATTGCTTTACAATGATCCAATACATAAAGCCAATCCCTGACATTCAAACCTTGCCCATATATTGGTAAAGGCTGTTCCGCAAGGGCTTGCTTTATAATGTGCGGAATCAATTTTTCGTGATGTTGCTTCGGACCATAATTATTCGAACAATTTGAAGTCGTTACATTCATTCCAAAAGTATGATGATAAGCACGTACTATAAAATCAGAACTTGCTTTGCTGGCAGAATATGGGCTGTTTGGCGCATAAGGTGTTGTTTCCTTAAAATATCCCTCGTTTCCCAAAGTGCCATACACTTCATCTGTGGAAATATGATGAAAACGGCAATCTTCATAACCTGTTTTTACTCTATTAGGACCGTCCATCCAATGATGGTATGCAACATCTATCAGTGTAAAAGTTCCTTCTATATTTGTTTCGATAAATGCCGTCGGATTTTTAATGGAATTGTCGACATGGCTTTCAGCCGCAAAATGAATTACACCCCTTATATCATTGTCATTAAACAATTTTTCGACCAATTTTCTGTCGCATATATCGCCTTGCACAAAAGTGTAATTTGACATATTTTCACATTCTTTTAAATTGTCCAAATTACCGGCATAAGTCAATTTATCCAAATTTATAATTTGATAATCCGGATATTTTGAAGCAAAATACGGAACAAAATTCGAACCGATAAAACCGGCACCTCCGGTTATTAAAATTGCTTTAGACATTTTTTTAAACTCTCCTTCCAATGCGGTATTGTCAAATTAAAATTCATTATTTTATCCTTTCACCGTCAATGACAAATCATCATTTTATTTACTTTCCCAATACGGACACAAGCCATGATATTCTTCGTACACTTTTTTTAAATACGCTTTATAATTCGTTCCATCTTTAAGTTCATCAATCAATGCAAGCATATGCTCATCATCAATAAATCCTCTGCGATATGCGATTTCTTCTATACAAGCAATTTTTAATCCTTGTCTTTTTTCGATAATTTGTACAAAAACGCCTGATTCCATCAAGCTGTCCGGTGTTCCGGCATCAAGCCAAGCATTTCCTCTTTTCATTGGAACAACGGACACTCTGCCTTCCTTCAGATACAAATTATTTAAATCCGTAATTTCAAATTCTCCGCGTGCAGACGGTATTAAAGTTTTTGCCTTTTCGACAACATCGCCCGGATAAAAATAAAGTCCGACAGATGCATAATTTGATTTTGGATTTTTAGGTTTTTCTTCAATAGAAATTACTTTATAATCCTTATCAAATTCCACCACACCAAAGCGTTCCGGATCAGAAACGTGATAAGCAAAGATAGTTGCCATTTTACCTTGATTTTTTTCAACTTCTTGCTTAAAGAAATGGAATTGTTCCCCCATGTAGAAGATATTATCCCCTAAAATCAAGCACACATCATCATTGCCAATAAAATCGGCAGCTATTGTAAAAGCCTGTACAATTCCCTTGGGTTCTTCTTGAACTGCATATGAAATATTCATTCCCAGTTTTTCGCCATTAGCGAACAAGCGTTCTATGTTTGGTGTATCTTGCGGTGTAGAAATAATCAAAACATCACGAATTCCGAACAACATCAATGTTGACAGAGGATAATATATCATCGGCTTATCATAGACCGGCAAAAGCTGTTTTGATGTTATTTTTGTCAACGGATAAAGACGCGTTCCACTGCCACCGGCTAAGATAATCCCCTTCATTTTACCTCCTTAACTTAACATTTTCTTCTTTGGACCACAATAAGATACACCCAAATAAATAGTACTTTGTCCATTCTTGTTTTTGAATAATCCTAAACAAAGGAATAAAACCAAAAAGATTGATATGTTTAACATGTGTTGCACGTAACAAAAATTCTTCATACAATGCAGGGTATGACGCTTTAACAATCCCTGTTAAACGACACATAGCAGCAATTCTTTTGTCATTTTGAACTTTTGTCGTATTATTCGGATGATCCCTGTATTTCAAAACAATATCTTCCAAGTTATGAAAACGCGTATATGGTATCAATCTTACCCACAAACCCAAATCCTCTGCCGGTGAAAATTGCTTTTCATAATAAATATTGTTTTTGGTTAAAACGGATTTTCTGATCATTGAAGCCGGATGCCATAAAACGCATCTGCTCATCAACCCCAATCTGATATCTTCATCCTTAATTGGATTACAAGAAATTCGATGCTTTCCTCCGAAAGTTTCTGTTTGACCGGCAACAACTCCGACTTCCGGATGGGCATCCAAATACGCCACTTGTTTTTCGAAACGATCTAAAGCGCAAACATCGTCGTGATCCATGACCGCCAAATATTCCCCCTTGGCAAGGTCAATCAATTTGTTTCTGGATGCCGTAATTCCCATATTTTTTTCATTCTTAAAATACTTAATGCGTTTATCTTTAAAAGAAGCAACAACATCATCCAAATAAGGATTATTCGGGCTGTCATTTAAAATTAAAAGTTCAAAATCTTGTTCCGTTTGATTAAGTATAGAATTGACGCACTCTTTTAAATACTCTTCTTTTGTATTGTAAATCGGAAGCAAAACCGAAATTTTAGGCATCTATATCTCCAAATTTTATATTGTTTCTCTTGCATCTTAATATCAAAACTGTCTGATAAAGTCAAGTATTATCTTTAAATTTACAATATTATATTTAAATTTACAAAAAAACTTGACTTTTTTTGATATAGATATTCATCCTAAAAATAGGAACAATCAAACCATTTTTGATGTTGTTGAAAAAGTCAAGGATATCGATTTAAAGCAAGAAATGACAGATGTTATTATATATTCATCGCATATTGTCAAAGAGCAATTCCCCAATAGACAGTATGCCGACAATCGCCAAAAACTGCCAGCATTTCCACCATACTGCGTCCCTTTTTATATAGTCATTTTTACCCAGTTTCCTGCGCTTTTTTAGTTTTTTTCAAATAAAAATCCACCGTTAATGACGGTGGATTCGTTATAGTGGTAAAATTAAAAAACTTATTTCCACAATTCAAGCGATTTTGAAGAATCTATTTCTTTAACAGTGTTAATAAATTCATCCAAATTCAAACCTGATTTTTGATTATTTTGCCGATCACGAACGGAAATTGTATTGCTTTCCAGTTCTTTATCACCCAAAATAATTGAATACGGGATTTTTTGTTCATGAGCCGCACGAATTTGATATCCGATTGTATTGGATTGACGTTCCATTTCCGCACGAATACCGGCAGCCTTTAATTTTTCAACCATAGCTGCCCCTGCCTCACGATGTTTATCAGATACCGGCAAAACGCGCACTTGAACTGGTGAAATCCATACAGGGAAAGCCCCCGCAAAATGTTCCGTAATAACGCCAAAGAATCTTTCCAAAGAACCATATAACACGCGGTGAATAACAACCGGAGTCTTTTCTTGTCCGTCCTTGTCAATATACTTACAGCCAAAACGTCCCGCCAATTGAAAATCCAGTTGGAAAGTACCAGTTTGCCATTCACGTCCCAAAGCATCCTTCATTTGAATATCAACTTTCGGACCATAGAAAGCACCGTCTTTGTCTTTAATTTCATAATTATTAGCCCCACACTTTTTATCCAAAATACGGCGCAAAGCAGCTTCTGCTCTGTCCCATGTTTCGATGTCGCCAATAAAATCATCCGGTCGAGTTGATAATTTCATTTGATATTTTAAACCAAACAAATTATAAAATTGGTCCGCCAAAGCAAACAAACGTTCATATTCTTCTTCAATCTGATCTTCTGAAATAAAAATATGCGCATCATCTTGATGAAATTCACGCACGCGGAACATACCATTTAAAGCACCGGAAGCTTCGTTTCTGTGAATCATATCGACATCCGAAAAGCGAATGGGCAAATCCTGATAAGAACGTGTTTTCATATTAAACAACAACATCGTTGACGGGCAACTCATCGGCTTTAAAGCATAAACTTCCGTTTCCGGCATTTCCGTTGCTGTTAATAAATACATATCATCTTTGTAATGATCCCAGTGTCCGGAAGTTTCCCATAAAACACGCGAATTCATCAAAGGACCTGCGAATTCTTGATACCCTGCTTTTTCGTGCTCTTGTCGCCAATAATCCAGCAAAATATTATACATTTTTAATCCCTTTGGCAACCAATAAGGGCATCCCGGTGCAGTCGGATCAAAATAAAACAAATCAAGCAACTTTCCGATTTTACGATGATCACGCTTTTTGGCCTCTTCCACCATATTCAGGTAATCTTTTAATTCTTGCTTGGAAGTAAAAGCCGTTCCATAAATACGCGTCAACATTTTATTATTGGAATCACCATGCCAATAAGCACCTGCGACAGACAACAATTTGAATGCTTTAATATCGGAAACCCAACCGACATGAGGTCCTTTACACAAGTCAACGAATTTATCCCCTGTCCAATAAACAGAAGCGTTTTCGCCTCTTGCTTCAATTTCATTGATCCAATCTTGTTTATATTCGTTATCTTTAAACAACTCCCTTGCTTCGGATATAGACACTTCCTTGCGTACCATAGGAACACGCGTATCAATAATCTTTTGCATTTGTTCTTCAATCTTTGGCAAATCGTCAACGGAAACAGAAACGCCATCCGGCAAATCGAAATCGCCATAGAATCCCTCTTTTGTAGCCGGTCCCATTGCCATTTTAACTCCCGGAAATAAATCATACATAGCTTGAGCCAAAACGTGTTGGCAAGAATGGCGCATTGCCTCTAAATCAATATTATTACTCATTTTAAAATCCTTTTTTATTAAATGTTGAAACTTTGTGAATTATGAAAATTTATATATGCGAAATCTTACCCCCTACGGGGTTGTTGTCGTAGGAGTGGTTGTTGTCAAGTAAAAGAAATCAAAACCTTGTATCAAAATAAACCTCTCTATATGACAAGTATTTTACACGCATTGTTTTTCCCTGTCAATAAAAATTTTATCAATTCAACAGATTTTGAAAAAATTTTCTGGCCTTTTGAAATACACTCATCGTCTGTTTCTGTGCGTTTGAATTTGACTTTTGTGTATCAAGAACGATTATGTCCGGCGGTTTTTCCTCAATATTCTGTGAAGGTTCGGCTTTTGTTTCAATTGTCTGTGGTGGTGCAATCGCTGATTCGATTATCGCCTCTTTTAACCCATCATTGTTATACAAAAAACCATCCGATATGATATTTTTGAAATCTTGAAAGAGCATGAATGTACACAATTTTTCGCCTTTAGCAAAAATTTCCCCGTTTTGCTTTTTTATTCTTTCATATATTGTTTTGTTGTGATGTCATTCTTGTGACGTTGGTTATATCACAAAAAACTCTATTTGTAAAGTTTTTTTAGAATATTATAATAAAAACACTTGCAATTCTTGTTGTTTTGTGGCAGAATGTTTTGCGTTTTAAGCAGTTCCTATCGTCTAGAGGCCTAGGACATTGCCCTCTCAAGGCAGTAACACGAGTTCGAATCTCGTTAGGAACGCCAAATTTTATTAAAAATCAAAACAATTATCTTTATAATCATTTTAATTCGGATATAATCACTAACAAGGCAGGCGGCCTCTGCCCTGAGGATGAGCCCCCTCTTTAGAAGTTAAATCTTATCGGAAACGCTTCTGGTCTGATTGACGGGAAGGCTGATGAAAGCGGCACTAACGCATACTACATTACACGTTGAACTGGCACAAGCGGCACTAGCGCATACTACATTACACTTTGGACTGGCACTATTAGCCAAAACGGCCGGCGTGGAGCAAGACGCGTTATTTTCAATTGACTGCTTATCAACAATATACAGGTTCTTTATTTTGTAACATAATACTCATCTTTCCCATAAATTGATATCTTCTGAAACGTCTGGGAACAGTAAAAGAATTTTTTATTTGTGCTTTTGATAACTTGCCGTTATCCGCGAATTTATCAGGTCCGTCCGTTTTTGTTTTTTGTTTTTTCTTCTTTTCTTCTTCAAAAAGGGATGTATCCGGAACAACAAAATCTTTATTCGTTTTTTGTGCAATCGGATACCTTTTCGGATACCTTTTCCTGATTGCTTTTAAATAATGCATATTCAATGAAGTCAAAACTTGTTCGGTATTTGCAGATAACGATGTTTTTTCTTGTGCGCTTAAAACGGCTATCGTTGCGAACACTAAAAGGGCAGATAATTTTTTGCTTGTCATTGATTAGTCCTTATTTCTGAATTTTTCATTTAAAGTCGGCACGACAGCCAAAATCTTTCCTAAATCAAAATTTTCCGTTGCTTTAACAAAAGCGTTCGTATCCTTTGGAAAGCATTTTCCACCATATCCGAACTTACCATCGGGACCTGGAACAAATGTGTGCGTCGGTGAAATATATTGCGACAATAAAACACCTTGACGAACTGTATCATAATTTGCGCCCATTGCTTTGCAATAATCATACACAGCATTAAAATAAGTTACTTTCAAAGCACCAAAAACATTGTGTACATATTTTGCGATTTCTGCTTCCACAGAAGTCATAACAATATACTTTTTATTCGGGAAAATTTCTTTTAACAGATCCACATGCGCCGTAAAAACAATATCTTGATTTTCAAAATCAGAAATAGAAGTCCTTTCCGTTAAAAATTCAGGCATAAAATAAACTTCCTTTCCGGTTTCTTTAGACAGTTTTTCAGACGTTCCCGGCAAAATTGTCGTACGAATAAAAATAGGTGTATTATTCGGCAACTTTTCCAAAATGCTCTTATAGAGTGTCAAATCT
>JBJFAP010000172.1:0-7575 GCA_051887975.1 Alphaproteobacteria bacterium
TTGCTCGGCACAGATTTTGGGAACTTATTCGAAAATTAGCCGCATCCGGACAAACCGTTTTTGTGACGACCCATTATATGGATGAAGCAGAAAATTGCGGACGGATTGCTTTAATGCGATCCGGCGAATTGATTGCTCTTGATAGCCCCGAAAATTTAAAAAAGACAACCTTTCAAAAGCCGCTTTACAACCTGACACCCAAAAAAAGTGAAATGAAACCGGATTGGGCGATGTTTGATGTTTTGGAACCTTACGGACAACATTATCACGCTGTTTTTAAAAATGAAAAAGATATGCAAAATTTAAAAAAGTTATTTGAAATTCAAAAAATAAAACCCTCTCTTGAAGATGTTTTTATCGAATTGGTGGAAGGACAAAACAGATGAATGCATTTTCCTACAAAAGAGCACGCGCCATTTTTATCAAGGAATTTAAGCATATTTTTCGTGATCCGTTTACCTTGATTATGGCTTTGTTATTGCCGTTAGCAATTGTTTTAATTTTGGGAAATTCTATGGAATTTAACATCAAATCCATTTCTATGGCTTATTTGGATCACGACAAAACGCAAAGCTCCAGAAAGTTAGTCGAAACGTTTTCAAGTTCTGATTACTTTAAACCTTATACGGTGGAAAGTCCTACAAAAGGGGCTGAAGATATACAAAACGAAAAAGCCAAAATGTTTTTATTTATTCCGCCCGATTTTGAAAAACAAATGACAGCCGGCAGAAAGGCAAAAGTACAAATAATGTTAGATGGCGCAGATAATTCTTCCATTTCGGCCGTTATGAATTATTTGAACACAATCAATGTGAACGCTATTTTTAAAATAAAAGATATACCCTCCCAAAAACAAACAGCCTTGGATTTCAAACACCGTTATTTGTATAATCCGGAATTAAATTCAAAATGGTTTTCTATACCGGGGATTGCCGCCGTCATTATTGCTTTGGTTTCAATTATGCTGACAACATTAACCGTATGCAGAGAATGGGAACAAGGCTCTATGGAAATGATGCTATCCACACCGGCAACGTCAATTGAAATTATGCTGGGGAAATTATTGCCTTATGCGTTTTTAAGTTTTACCGGCTTTTTGATTGTGTTTATTTGCGCACAAGTCATCTTCGGCGTTCCGTTTGTCGGCAGTTATTTTAATTTAATTTTTGGTACGTTATTATTTATTTTGGGTTATTTGGCAACAGGTCTTTTTATTTCCGTCATATGCCATAAACAAGACGTTGCCGTTCAATATGCCGCAACTATCGGATTATTGCCCTTATCATTATTATCCGGCTTTATTTTTCCGATAGAATATATGCCGAAAATTTATCAATGGGTGTCTTCCGTCTTTCCGGCAAGATTTTATATGGAATTATCGCGCGATCAATTTTTAAAAGGAAGTTCTTTTGCTGATTTGTGGATTTTATTTTTTGTATTGGGATTGCAAGCGTTTGTTTGGATTGCAGCTTGCGTTTTAAAATTTAAGAGGTCTATCGAATGATGAACAGTTTATGGGGCTTTATAAAAAAAGAAATTATCGGATTATTGCGCGATCCTGTTTTATTATTCGCCATTTTAATTATGCCGGCCGTACAGGTTGTTGTTTTAGGACAAGCGATTTCGTTGGAAGCGCGCAATTTAAAATTAGCCGTTGATACAGTCCCGAATGATATGTTAATCAGCCGTATCAAAGATCACGCTTTGGGTTCGGGATGGTTTATTGATTTTGTACCATCCAAACAAAGTGCCATAAAGGCGGTTCAAACGGGTGAAGCTGATGCCGCTTTGATTGCGCCCAAAGGCGGGCTGACAAAGGCTATGTTGCGAAACGAAGGACAAATTCAAATTTTAATTGACGCAACAAACGTATTAAAGGCTCAAAGCATAGAAGGTTATTTAAGAGGGATTATTGCCCATGTCATGCAAACACAATACCATCAAACAACCCATCTTCCAATAGAATTTTCCACGCGTATTTTATTTAATCCGCAATTGGAAACACAATGGTTTATTGTGCCGGCAATTATGGGCATTTTGGTTTTTATGTCCATTTTAACATTGGTATGTATTTCCATCACGAAGGAAAAAGAAAAGGGAACAATTGAAACTTTAATTTCCGCGCCCATTTCAAAATATGATATTATTTTGGGCAAGACTTTACCTTTCGTTTTGGTGGCGTTAATCAATATGTTGATTATTCAATTGGTCGGAGTTGTTATGTTTAAATTGCCGTTTGTCGGTTCTTCGTTAATGTTTATCGCTTCTTTTATTGTTTTTTGTGTACCGGCATGTGGCGTTGCCGTTTGGCTCAGTGTTTACACACAAACGCAACAACAGGCAATGCTGGGGTTAATGATTGTTGCTTTTTTGGCAATGATGCTTTCCGGTTCGATGTTTCCGACAGAAAATATGCCGCTTGTTTTAAAATGGATTGCCGAAATAAATCCTTTGACACATTTCACATATTTATTGCGCAACATTGTTTTAAAAGGCGCAGATTGGAATTACTTTTTTGAAAAAGCAGCTTATATGCTGATGCTTGGTTTTGTTTTATGTTTTATTGCCGTCAAACGTTTTAAAACAACACTTTAGGAGGTTTTTATGAAAAAATATATGACGTTTCTTATGCTTACATGCTTTACTTATCCGGCCTTTGCAGATATGTATAAGGCTTTAGAAGATGTTTACAGAACAAATCCTGAAATTCTTGCCGGACGCGAAAAAGTATCGCAAACACAGGCCGATGTTGATTTATCAAGAACGGGTTGGCAGCCCGCTATTGGTGCAACTGCCGGTATATCCAGAGCAAAAACAAAAGTAAACGGTCTGCATTTCGAAGATACCTATACACAAAAAGAATATGGTATTACATTAACACAAAATATTTTCAAAGGATTTTCAACTTCCGCACAAATTGATGCCGCAAAAAGCATCCTAAAAGCCGAAGAAGCCAATTTATATGCAACAGAACAAAATGTGTTTTTGTCTGCCATTAACGCTTACATAGATGTGTTAAACGCAAAAGAAGTTTTAAAATTAAATAAAAATAACGAAAAAGTATTAAATGAATATTATGACTTGTACGTTGAAAAAGAAAAAGTCGGTGTTTTGACTAAAACAGATGTTGCGCAAGCAAAAGCCCGATTGGAAGGTGCAAAGTATCGCGTTATTGATGCAAAAGCAAAATATGATAACGCGTTGGAAAGTTTTCGCCGTATCTATGGAAAAGTGGAAGATAATTACCAGCCAATCGATCTGAAAAATTATGAAAATTTATTTCCTAAAGATATTGACGATGCCGCAAAACAAGCGTTGAAAAATCATCCCGCCATTTTGGCAGCCAATGCAATGTATCAAGCAGCCGATGAAAATGTTGCCGTTGCTCGGCAAACACTTATGCCGTCCGTGGATATAAAAGCTTCTGCTTTAAAATATGATGATGTACCGATTGCAAACGAAATGACAGACAGCAGAATTGGTATTTATTTGACCGTTCCTTTGTATGACCAAGGTGCGACTTTTGCTAAAACCAAAAAGGCAAAAGCTGAAAAATCACAAATTCAAGTAATGATTACACAAACTGAACGTGTTGTGTTGGAAAAATTACATCAAGCTTGGAATTTACATCAAGCTCAAACTTCCGCCATTCGTTCTGCCGAAGCGCGCGTATCTGCAAGCAAGCTTGCTTTGTCAGGTATTCGTGATGAACAAGAACGAGGAAGACGTACCGTCCTTGATGTCTTAAATGCAGAACAGGAATTGCTTGATTCACAAGTAATGCTGACACAAGCCAAACACGCAAAAATATCAGCATTTTTTGCTGTATTATCCGGCATCGGTAAATTAACACCCAAACATTTGGGATTGGGCAAATAAAAAAACACCCCCGTTTTATACGAGGGCGTTTATGATTAACAAAAACTTATTGTTGAGCCGGTTGCGCCGGTTGAGCCGGTTGCGCCGGTTGCGCCGGTTGAGCCATTTGAGATTGAGCCGCTTTTTGTTGTGCGGCTTTATTTAAGCCCAACGGATCAAATTTGACGACTTGTGCTTTTTGCATTTCTTCCGCAATAATAACCGGAATCATTTCTTCGTTCAAATGGGCCTGTACTTCTTCGGCCACTTCGTTATATGTCGGTTTTGCGGCCAAACGTCTGTCCTCCACCTTAATCACATGCCAACCGAAAGGAGTTTTAACCGGCTTTTCGGAAATTTGTCCCGCCCTTATTGCAAACGCAGCATTTGCAAATTCAGGGATCATCATTCTTTTTTTGAAATAACCTAAATCACCGCCATTGTCGCCATTCGGATTGTTGTCTTTTGAAAATTTATTCGCTAAATCTTCAAATTTTGCGCCAGCTTTCAATTTAACAATCAAATCCGTTGCTTGTTTTTCGGAATCAACCAAAATATGACGCGCGTGAATTTCTTCTTCAGGAACATAAGAAGCCATCATTTTATTATAAACAGCCGCTTTTCTTTCGTTTGTTGATTTTTCTTGTAATTTTTGATTCAAGAAAGCTTGTGTTAAAATTTGATTACGGCTGTCTTCCAAGGCTTTTTGAACAGCCGGATTGATTTCAAGGTTTGCTTGTTTTGCCGCATTCAAGATAACACGATTTGTTAAATATACATCAAGCAACCTGTTATAAATGTTTGCATCCATCGGCATATCTTTGATTTGCACAATGGCATTTTTTATTTTTTCCAATTCTTTAATCGATACTTTTTCAGATCCGATTAAAGCAACAATAACACCGTTATCTTCTGTCTTTTGTTGAACAACTTGTGATGCTTTATTCTTTTCCTTACAATAAAATTGAGATGTAATTAAAGCACCTGCAATAATCACACCGATAACGCCGGCGACAATCATTTTTGCCTTTTTACCGGCAAATTTTCTTTCTGTATTTTTGACTTCTTTATCCATTTTTAATTCCTTTCTTTAATAACTGGTAAATCAGATGGATTTATTATCTAATACTTTTAATTTATTTGCAAGTGTTTTTATCATACCTTTTGCAATACTTGGGTGTAAAGACATCATTTCATAAAGATTATCACTGCTGATACGAAGAACAATCGTATCTTCCTGACTTATTGCATTTTTTTCCAACACAGACGGGCTGAATGCTGTCAGTTGTCCGAATAATTCTTGCGCACCGATTTCATAAAGAATTTCCTTTTCGTCCGATATTTGCACAGATCCCGTAATAATAATATAAAGATGACGATTCGTTTGACCTTTTGTCAAAATAAACTGTCCCTTATGAAAAGCCAATTCTTCACAGCAGTTGATAAAATCACAAAGAGCCGATTCCGATACGTCCATAAAAACGGGGATGTTTTTAAGAAGCAAAACTTTTTCTAAACTGACTTGCATATAATCTCCTTTATTTTAATAATTGAGCCGCCTGATTTGCAACATCCGAATTGCTGTCGTGCGATAAAGGTAAGAACAGCCGTTTTCGTTGTTTTTTATCCACAACCAACCTGTCCAAAGTCCATAACGCCGCTTGCCGAATAAGCGCGTTTTTATCCGACAACAAATCTGCAACATCTTTAACAACAGAAACATCATTTATTCTGCGAATACAAGTAAGTGCGCACAACTTTGTCCATAAACTGCGATATGATTTTCCCCGCAAAATAAAAGAAAACTGCTTGTCGAAATTTGTTTTGTTTTGAAGTCGGGGCGGTAATTTTTCTATCCTTCGCGCCAAGTTTGCATCATCTGTAATAAAACGCAAAGTCTTTTCTTTTTTCGGCAGAATATCATCCAAAGTACTTTGCGCAAGTTTCTTTTCTTCTTCCGTAGAGGCGGTATTTTTTAAAATTTGTGTTGCCTGTTGCATAAAAGAAGATGGAAACAAAAAGACAAGCTCTGACAACAAACAATACCGTATCTTTAAAAAATCATTGTAAAGAGAATCTATCAGCAAATCAAAATACGTTTTATCCTCTAATAATGATGTTTCGCGTAAATCCTGAATCAACAATAACATTGTCAGTGCTTGTTTAAAGTCCATTTCAATCAAAGGAACAAAGATCTTTCTGCGTTGTTTTTTGCTTAAATAAATCGTTTTTTTTGATAAAAATGTCATTGCATAAATTCTTAAATCAACCGGCATTTTTTTCAAACACGCCAATAAGATATGTTTTGCTTCGACATCATCTTTGATCCACAAAAAACGAATCAGGTTCTTTTTACACGCTTCACCGTATGTCGTACCGGACAAAGCGTCTTTAATTTGAGCATAAGCAACCGATCCGAAATTATCCAATGCTGCCAACGCTTCATCCCGCAAATTGATTTGTTCCAATCCTTTAAACAATAAATCCAATAATGCCGGATGCTTATTTAAACCGGCCGCATGAAAAGCTTGTTTTTGAACAACTAAATTGGAATCTTGCATTAACGCAAGAACAGAACGGAAAAATCCTTTTTTGGGTGCTTGAGTCAAAATCTGTGCTGCCTGTAAACGTTGCAAATAATTTTTGGAATGCACCAATTTATTTAATCCGTCAGATGCAATTAAAACGCCCTCTCCGCCATTTTTCAACAAGCCGATTAACGCGCCTTTTTTCAAATCATTATCATCAAGGTATAAAATTGCTTTTTCAGTACCATACTTTTCGCCCAAAGCACAAAAGACCTCCAAAGCTTTTTGACGCACTTCAACATCCAAATCTTTGTCCATCACGTCCGACAATGTTTTTTTAAACATATGTAAATCGTTGCGTTCAATGCTTTCAAGCGCAAAACAGCGCACTTTCGGATGTAAGTGATTTAACGCATGCCGCAAATGTCTTTTCAAGTTTGGCACTTGTGATTCTTCCAAAACGCGCAAAAAGTAAATTGCTTCGGCTGCATTTTGACTTTCCGTTTTTTGGACAATGTATTGAAGAACTGTCGGACTGGTAATAATTAAGCGACCGCCGCGCCATCTGAAATTTTTAAAATTACTTAATAAAACTTTCGCATATTCGTTTTGATCATCTATCAACGCCAACAAAAATAAAACCGACAACATACATGCCAGAAACAGCGCACTTTTATCAAAAACGGTAAAATAAAAAGTCAACGAAGTGAAAGCAAAACCGGCAGGAACGGCAATTAAAAACGTAGATGCTTTTAATTTCGTTTGTTCAGAACGCGATAAAGGACGCGAAAGCATTCTGAAATAATATCCCATACAAAAATATAAAATCAAATCAACACATATCTTTGAAAACAACACGATCCACAGGGTATCAGAAAAATACCCCAACGAACACGTCAGTGGCAAAAATGATAAAATCATTAACGGAATGATGATGTGAAAAGAACGCCTTAAAGAATAAAGCATACTTAAAGCAAACAAAGCAAATCCGCCAATCAGCCCCCACGTCAAACCGAAAAAGCGCATTATTTGCGATGTATTTTTACCCATTTCTTTTAATGCCTGAAGGCAAAGAGTATAGTCAACAAATGCAAAAATAGCCGCAAACAAAAATCCCGTTGTATAGATTAAATAAACCAATGTTGTTTGCGTTTTTTCGTTAATGCCTCCGTTTTTCTTTTGCTGCAAC
>JBJFAP010000173.1:0-1575 GCA_051887975.1 Alphaproteobacteria bacterium
GAGCAGTTTTTTCAATATGTCATCAATTTGCCCCATGCGGCGCAATGTTGTTGTGATCAGCATACGAATAAATGCTTTATCGCGAGGCGGCAAATCAGTTGCTTTATTTTCAAAACTGTCATCCAAATTTTGCTTTTTTCGGATAATTGTTTGTAAAATATCCAAAGCAATTATGCGTGTAAAAAGACCTTCACTCATACAGGCTTGCTTTCATTGAAAAAGGCCGGAATACCGAGTTCTTCTTCACTTGGAAGAGTAGGTATCTTTCTTTCTAATTCAGAATTATTTTCCGGTTGAAGTCGTTTTTTGGCTTCTTCATCTATTTTTTTATCATTCCATAAACCGGGGAATAATTTCCAAAAAGATACTTCTTCTTCTTTTGCTTTATCAGGTTTTGTTTCTGCTTTTTCGGAAGATTTCTTTTCAGCGGAAATATCTTTATCCAAATCATCAATGACTTTATCAAATAAATCGATTGTGGTTTGTTCTTTTTCCAACTCTTTTTCATCCACAGGTACGTTGACAGGTTCTGACGGTACAAAGTTATCTTGCGTCTTTTCCTGAACAGATTGAATTTCTTCGCTTAAAGAAATCGGGGATATTTGTTCGGCAATGGCTTTATCCTGCTTATTTGCCGGAACAAAAATGACGGATGGTTCTGGCTTTTTTTCTTCCTGTTGTGGTGGCACAGAATTATTGTTTTCATTCGGTACAATAATTGTTTGTGTTTTTTGCGGGTCTTGTAAATAACGAATCATTTCAGGCGCAAGGACTTTTTCCTGATTTAAACCGGTCGCAACAACTGAAACTCTGATTTTATCACCCATAGCATCATCAGCGCAAATACCAAAAATGATGTTTGCATCTTCATCTACTTCTTGTTGAATACGGGCAACAGCTTCGTCAGCTTCCCACAGTCCGACTTCTTTTCCGGAAAGGCTGATTAAAACGCCTTTTGCGCCTTTCATGGAAACATCCAATAAAGGATTGGTAATAGCACGTTCGGTTGCTTCTAATGCTCTGTTTTCTCCTTCTGCTTCACCGGATCCCATAATCGCTTTTCCCATTCCTTTAGTAACTGTGCAAAAATCAGCAAAGTCAACATGAATATCCATTGTTGTAATCATCAAATCTGTAATACTTTTAACAGCTTGATATAAAATATTGTCCGCAACTTTGAATGCTTCTCGGATGGTCATTTTTGCGTTGGCTACCAAGAACAAATTTTGGTTAGGAATTGTCAAAATTGTATCGACATATTTGCTTAATTCTTCGATACCGGCTTCTGCAACACGCATTCTTTTTTGGCCTTCCATACGGAAAGGTTTTGTAACAACAGCAACTGTTAAAATGCCCATTTCCTTTGCAATTTTAGCAATGACAGGCGATGCGCCTGTTCCTGTTCCGCCCCCCATACCGGCGGCAATGAAAAGCAAATTGACGCCTTTTAAAGCATCTTTGATTTTGTCTTGGCTTTCTTCGGCAGCGGCTTTCCCGACTTGAGGATTCGAACCTGCGCCTAACCCTTGTGTAATAGTTGCGCCCAACTGGATTCTTTCATGTGTTAAAGAATTT
>JBJFAP010000174.1:0-7507 GCA_051887975.1 Alphaproteobacteria bacterium
CTTTGCCGAAAGCAAAGGAATTACGTCCGATTATTGAAAAAATGATAACTAAAGCACGTACAAAGGATTTACATGCTCGTCGTGAAGCATTGTCTTTCTTGCGTGATGAAGTTGCTACAGAAAAATTATTATCTGTTTTGGTGGACAGATATGCTTCCAGAAACGGTGGTTATACACGCGTTTTAAAAGCCGGTTTCCGTTATGGCGATATGGCTCCGATGGCCTTTATCGAATTTGTGGATCGTGATGTTTCTGCAAAAGGTAAAGATTCCGGTGCTGTTGCAGCCGAAGAACCGCAAACGGAAGAAAATGCTGTTGCTGATGAAAAGGCCAAAAAGACAGCAAAAGCCAAAAAAGCAGAGTAATATATTAAATTCGGATGAGGCGGGATAACCTGCGTGTTATCCCGTCTTTATTTAAAATTTTAATAAAAATACTTGATTTTTATTTTTGAAAGAGTTAAATTTAATTTTAGTGTTTATTGCATCAGCAATTAAACTGAAAAGTTTTTTTAAACCAGCTCTTAAGGCTGTGTTTTTTTATTAAAGAAAGGAGTTTTAAAATGGCAGATGAAAGAGTACCTATGACCCGTGTCGGGTATGAACGGCTGCAAGAAGAATTAAAGCATTTAAAATTTGTTGACCGTCATGATATCATTGCAGCAATTGAAGAAGCGCGTTCTCATGGCGATTTATCGGAAAATGCTGAATATCACGCAGCGCGCGAAAAGCAAAGCTTTATTGAAGGACGTATTCAAGATTTGGAAGCGGCTTTGTCGCGTGCTCAAGTGATTGATGTTGCGACATTGTCCGGTGATAAAGTGTTGTTTGGCGCAACAGTTCAAGTGAATGATTGTGATGAAGATAAAAAACAAACTTATCAAATTGTGGGACAGTATGAAGCGGACTTGGAAAAGGGCAGAATTTCTATGCTTTCACCATTGTCTAAAGCCTTAATCGGTAAAAGTAAAGGTGATTTTGTCGAATTTACAACACCTAAAGGTACAAAAACGTATGAAATTTTAAACGTTAAGTTTGAATAATCATTTATTTATCGAGTATATAAAAACCTCATTGAAATTGATCAATGGGGTTTTTTTGTGAAATTTTCAATCAAATAAATTTATTCTCTGCCATTTTTTATGGATAATAATTGCAAATTATTTCCCGATTTATTGGAAATCGTCTTTAAAAAGTCATTCCCTAATTGTTTTTTCTGTTCTTGTGTTAATTTTTGATTTAAAACATTGGATATATCGCGCCATTCTTCTGGTTCGATGTTTTTAGTTTCTGTATGTTGTCCGTTTTCATCGAAAAGCCCGATTGTTCCTGTTAGGTTATTTGTACCTTTTGTATGCGTGATGGAAATATAATTTTTTTCTTCTTCAAAAGATAATAATGTGTTCAAATTATCTTGTTCAATGACCGGTTTGAAATTTTTTCCTTTTATATGAATTAAGGAATCTTTTCTGTGTTGTTCTTCTGCTAACTTTTGTTTTTCTTTTTCCGCTTGTTCAAGACGTTCGATTTTCTTTTTTTCATCATAATGTTCTATTGCTTTTTGTTTTTCTGTTTCAAATTCTATTAATGCGGCATTTTCTCGTCCTTCTAAATTGTCATAAATATTACCGCCATTAACCCGACTTTTTATCAGATTTTTGAGTACCCAGTTTGGCAGTTTTTTTATTGGGCCTGTCCATTTTTTTATACCGTATTTGGTTTCATACGCACCAATTGTTTTTCTTATGTCGATGATGCCGTGTTTATCCATTTCAAAAACAATATCTAAAACTTTATCAAATGCAATATTTGCTTCTGATCGGGTCATAGCGCGACGACCTTCCGGTGTTTCGACTAACAGTTGCGGTAATTTACTTTTGTATTTCCATTCATGCGGATTTTCGGGCATTATTGTTTTTTGGGGAATGTTTTGTGTCGTATCTTTATTGTTGTCTTTTGCCAGGACAAAATTAATACAATTTTCTAAATCTTTGGGTGGAATTATAATCAAAAAATTATTGTTTTGTTCTTTATCAGAAGAAAAGAAATTTTTAGCACGGGACAATAAACCTTGCGGAACTTGAAATGATATACCGGTTTCGTTATTGTTTATAACAAAATTAAAACCGGATAATAATCCTTTGTTTCGAGCCTTTTTTAACTTTTTTGTATCAAATGTCAAACCGTTATAATTTAATACTTCTCCATTTTTCAATTTTTGAAGAACCTCAGAATCGTCAACGACAGTTTCTTCAGATTTGAGTGTCGAAAGTTGTTCTTTTAAGCTCATTTCATTACTCCCTAACCTAAACTAATCCCCATAAACAAATTATAGCACGAATATAAAAATATGTCAAAAGAAAAAAGTGTTAAAAAGTTCTTGATAAAAAGTGTTTTTTTGTGTAAAATACAAACAGGTTTTATTTATATGAGGGGATCGTATTATGAAAAAAACAGAAAAAACTTGTTGTGGTCGCAGTATGGTTGAAATGCTGTCCGTGTTGGCAGTAATCGGCATATTGTCAATTGCTGGTTTGGTCGGTTATACCTTGGCCGAAAGGCATCACAGAGCAAATGAAATTTTAAATGATGTACGTATGCTTGGCGGAAATGTAATGTTCCGTGATAAGCATTATGCACTGAATACAGAAATTGAACCGGAAGATTTTCAAAAAACAATTGCTAATGATATGAAAGCATATCAAAGGACAAATGAATTGTTCGGTGTTGTTGTCAGTGATGTTGATGCTGAAACTTGCCGTGTAACCTTAAATAAGGCCAATGGTGCTTATCAAATGCGTGTCAGTCAAAATGGCGAAGGTTGGTCTGAGTGGAGTGGAAATACGGATATTTGCGGTGATGCTACACAAACGGTCGCAATGGAGTTTTTGTTTGCTGCACAGCCTGAACATGGTGCAGACGGTGAATCGGGGAATGCGTTTGCCCCGGGTGGTGATGACGACGAAGAAACAAACACAATCATTTGTTTAAATGCAGATGAAAGTGAAGCTTGTTGCCACAAGGATCATCCGGATTATGCTTATGTTAACGGAAAATGTGTTGATAAGGGGTGTCAAGAATGTTATTCTTGGAACGGTTCTTCTTGTGTGTTTGATGAAAAGGCAATTACGCCAGAACATGTTAATGCTTGCTTACAGTGTGATACAACCGGTTTAATCAGTATTCCCGGTCGTGATGAAAGTTATGCTGAATGTTATGGTTGTTTAAACGGAAAGTGGTCCCAAAACGCAACAAATTCGCAGCGTTGCTGTGAATTTTGGGGTATGGATTGGAATGATTCTGTCGAACAATGTTGTCCGTCCGGTACAAAATACGCCCCGAAAAGCAAGGCATGTTGCGCGATAGACAGCGGTTTTGAAATCGTTGATGGAGAATGTATGGAAAATTGTGTTGGACACAGATATGCATTGTCGGAAGGCGGAGAACGCGTTGGTTGGGGATGTTGTCCGGATGACAAGTGGGCTGATGCAACACAAGAATGTTGTAATGACGCTGAACAACATGTATCAAACGGACACTGTTGTATGGAAGGTTTTGAATGGAACGGCACAAACTGTGCTTTGCCATGTAATTCTTGCCAAAAGACAGTCGATGGTGCTTGTGTAAATAAGACAGTTGATGAAGTGGAAGATGAAGCATGCTGTACTTCGCTTTACAGTACAACGCACGAATGGTTTGATGGCAAGTGCGTCCAAAAGTGTGATGGACACAGATGGGTTCACAAAATTAACGGAAAAGATGTTTTGAAATGCTGTCCGAATGACAAGTGGGCAGAACATGGCTATCCGGGAACTACAGGAGGAAAAGCTACATGTTGTGTGCCTGAAAATCCCATGACCTATTCAATGTGGAACAGAATTCCAGTTATACAAGATGGATATTGCTGTAATTTATCAAATCGTGAAATTGCAAAGGTATGTTGTGAAGCTGTTGGATTACAGTGGGCAGAAAACGAAGAAAACGGTAAAAGATGTTGTGAAGAAGGACAGATTGTTTCTGAAGGACATTGTTGTCAAGAAGGCTTTGAATGGAACGGCACAAACTGTGCTTTGCCATGTCCGGCAGACCGTTTGATTGAAGAAACAGGCGAATGCTGTGCAGAAGGAACAAAAGCCATCAACGGTGTATGTTGCGCAAGCGATACTGATTCTGAAGTTTGTTGCGCGGGAATGCATGCCGCAGAAGGTGAATATACATTAAGAACGAATAGCACCACATATAAGTTCTGTGTACCAAAATGTGGTGAATGCCAAAAATTCCAATATGACAATCCAACATCGGAAGCAAGAGCAAAAGTTTGTGTTGCTGATGAAACGCAAGATCCAACGCAAAGTGAAACTTGCTGCGTGAATACTGGACGGCAATGGGCAGGAAATGGAATCTGTTATGAGGATGCTTCTAGAGGTTCTTGTGGCGGACAGGGAATCTGTCGTCCTGATGGTGTACTTTTAAGTTGTACGGATTCGCGTGTACAGAAAGATGAGTTCTGTCTTGGGCCAAAAGCCGGAAACATTTCAGGAAAGAACGGTTTAAAGACTATCGATTCCAAGTGTAGTAGTGTAGGCGCGAACTCAGTGAAGCCGGCAGATGTTGGTGCATGTAATGATGAAATTATCAGAAATAAATATGTGCTTCGAGACAAACATAATAATAATATTTGTGTTACACATAAAGATGATTACATAAACACATGTAGAAAAGCGTGTGGTAAAAATCACCATGAGCCGGCATCCGGTACAAATTATCAGGTGTTATGCAGAAAGCGTTAGCATTTTACCAGACGACAAAAAACGTCCCTTAATCGGGGCGTTTTTTTGTGTCCCTTCTGTTTTATATTTATTTTAACAGAAAATAAAAAAATCTTGCAAAAAAAATGATTATACGCTATTATTTTGTTGTTCGCGCTTGTAGCTCAACTGGATAGAGTGTTGCCCTCCGAAGGCAAAGGTTGTGGGTTCGATTCCCGCCAAGCGCACCAATCTAATGGGATATTTATAATGAAAAAATGGATTCTTTTACTTTTATTTATTATCGGATGTTTCGTAATGACAATACAAAATGCAAATGCTGAATGGGATAAAGTGTTCCCAAAATCGGATAAGGTAAATGTTCAAAAAGTTAAGTTTAAAAACAGGTTTGGTATAGAGTTGGTCGGTGATTTATACACACCCAAAAAAATGAGTGAAAATATGGCTGCAATCGCTGTGTCCGGTCCTTTTGGTGCTGTTAAAGAACAAGTTTCCGGTCGTTATGCACAAGAAATGGCAGATCGCGGATTTATTACTTTGGCTTTTGATCCGTCTTTTACGGGTGAAAGTGGTGGCGAAGTGCGTGATGTGGCAAGTCCTGATATCAATACGGAAGATTTTTCTGCCGCAGTCGATTATTTAATTACTTTACCGGAAACAGATGAAAATAAAATCGGTATTATCGGTATTTGCGGGTGGGGTGGCTTTGCTTTGAATGCGGCAGCTCAAGACACAAGAATTAAAGCAACAGTAACTTCAACAATGTACGATATGACAAGGGTTTCCGCACACGGCTATAACGATTCAATGTCTGCGGAAGATTTGTATAAATTGCGTGAACAATTAAATAATCAACGCACAAAAGATGCTAAATCAGGTACATATGCAAAATCTGCACCATTGCCAAAACCGGAAGAATTGTCGGATGATACACCGCAATTTGTAAAAGATTATGTGAATTTTTATAAAACACCGCTTGGTTTTCATGAACGGTCAGTCGGATCAAATCGCGGTTGGGTTACAACCTCAACATTATCATTGATAACGCAACCGATTTTGGCCTATGCCGATACGATAAAAAGTCCTGTGTTGATGATTCATGGTCAAAAAGCTCATAGTCGTTATTTTTCGGAAGATGCTTTTAAAAAACTTAAAGGCGATAATAAAGAATTGATGATTATTCCAAACGCAAATCATACGGATTTATATTATAAGATGGATGTTATCCCTTTTGATAAAATTGAACAATTTTTTAATACTAATTTAAAGGAAAAATAAAAATGAAAAAAATGTTATTATCTGCTCTTGTCGGGGCAACAGTGATGACTTGCATACCTGCTTCGGCAAAGACTTTGGTTGCTTATTTTACTTTAACGGGTAATACGCAAAAGGCCGCTCAAATCGTTCAGAAAAAAGTAAATGCGGATATTTATCAAATTGAACTGATAACTCCTTATCCGCCAAAATACAAAGATCAAACAGAATTGGCAAAAAAAGAACTGAAAGACGGTATTTTACCGCCCATTAAAGCTTTGCCTGCAAATATGTCAGAATATGATGTTGTTTTTGTGGGCTCGCCTGTGTGGTGGGGAACAATGTCAACACCGGTCAGAACTTTTTTAGCATCCGGCGCTTTGGCTGGAAAAACTGTTATTCCGTTCGTTACTCATGGTGGTGGTGGTGCGGATGATTCATTCGAAGATACCGCTAAATTATGTAAGGGATGTCGTGTAATCAAAGATGGTTGGTCCGGATATGAAAGTTGGACAATCGGACTTGAATCTTGGGCGGAAGAATCCTTGCAAAAAGCCGGTAAATAATGCGTTTTAAAAGGTTGATACAGCCCCTTCGATTATGTGTTCAGGCCTGCTTTATGGCAGGTTTGATTTTGCCGTTGTTTCCCTATTCGGAAAGCTATGCAAAATCAAAGGTAATCCTTGTATCGGTTATTTTTTTCGGCGTGTTTTTTTGCGGTTGGATTTGTCCGTTCGGTGCAGCGCAAGATTGGATTGCCTGGATTGGGCGAAAAATTAAAATTCCGCGCTTTAAAATGCCAAGAAAAATGCAAAATTATTTACAATTTTCAAGATATATTTTGACATTTATTGGGTTTTGGGGAATTTCTTTTTCTTTTCTAAATACACGTTATTATTTCAATCATAACCTGATGAATAATATGCTGACAATGTACAGTGGTATCAGCCTTGCAACTTTTTTGATTGTCAGTTTGTTTTTTGACAGACCTTTTTGCAATTATTTTTGTATGAAAGGGGCTGTGGATGGAATAATCAGCGTTTTACGTCCCGTAAGTATCAAAAAAGATGACAAGTTGTGTGTTCACTGTCATTTGTGTGATAAAGTGTGTCCGATGAATATTCCGGTCGAACGCATGAATTTTGTTCGTCATCCGAATTGTATCAACTGTATGCGTTGTGTAAGTATGTGCCCAAAATCATGCTTGAAATATCAATTGATGAAAATAAAAAAGGGCTGATGTATTTCAGCTCTTCTTCATCATATGTGTTGTTTTTCTTCAGTGCTCTATCTTTCGGTTTACGCAAAGCTTTTTCTTTATTTGAAAAGAATGAATAATCTATGTGTGCTTGTTATATTTAACAAAGAATTAAAGTATTCATTGTCGCTGTACGCCATAATAAATTTGCGCGGTTTGAAATATTTTGAATAAAAAGTGCTTGACAAGTTAAAAAAAAGTGTTTAAAAATAGAAATAATTTCATTT
>JBJFAP010000175.1:0-7468 GCA_051887975.1 Alphaproteobacteria bacterium
TGATGTCGTGCGCCTTGTAACGGCAGGAACTTTGACAGAAGATGTTTTGTTGGATGCCAGACGGCATAATTATTTAAGCGTTGCTGTTTTAGAAGCAAATCACATCGGACTAGCTTGGGCTGATTTATCCACCGGTGATTTTTTCACGCAAGATATTCTTTCTTCAGAACTGATGAATACTTTAAGTCGTTTAGATATTGCTGAAATTATTTTGTCTTCAACACAAGCTCAAGACGATACATTCAAAACATTAAAAAATATATATCCTGAAAAAATAACTTTATTACCGGATGCCAGATTTGCTTATCTTAATGCAAAAGAAAGAATTGAAAAATTCTTTGAAGTACAAAGCATTGCAGCATTTGGGGCTTTTACACGTGCCGAAACTATTTCTGCCGGTGTTTTGTTAGATTACATCGCTTTGACGCAAAAATGTGAAATGACTTCTTTGAAAACACCGCAAAAACAAGACCAATCGCACTTTATGGAAATTGATGCGAATACACGCAAAAGCTTGGAGTTATTTTATTCTCAATCGATGGAAAAAAGTGCTAAAAGTCTTTTGAAAGTAATGGATAAAACGGTCAGCAATGGCGGTGCGCGGTTGTTTTGTGAATATTTGGCAACCCCGCAAATCAACCCAACCATCATCAATGACAGATTAGATGGCGTAGATTATTTTTTGAAAAACAAACAAACACGTTCTAAATTAAGAGAATTATTAAAAAAATTGCCGGATTCAGACAGATCTTTATCCCGCATTTCTTTTGGCAGAGGCGGTCCGCGTGATTTAGGCGCGATTCGTGATACTTTATTGTTAATTCCATTCGTTCAAAATCTTTTTTTGCGCGAACAAATGCCGCCGATTATTCAATCTGTTTTGTCTGATATTTCTGATTTAACACAGCTGGCACATACTTTAAAATCAGCTCTGCAACCGGACAAATTGCCCATCAAAACAAGCGATGGCAATTTTGTTGCATCCGGATACAATCCGGCATTAGATGATTTAAGACAATTGAACGAAAATGCAAAAGACGTTTTTGATCAAATGCAAGCGCGTTATGTTGAATTAACGGGCATCAATACATTAAAAATCACATCTAATACACTATTGGGGCATTTTATTGAAATAACCAGCAAGAATGTACAAACGATTTTTGATCATCCTGAATGGGGTTTTATTCATCGACAATCTTTGTTAAATAATGTCCGTTTCGTTACGGTCGAATTGACGGAAAAGGAAAATCAGCTACGAACAGCAAAAGAACAAATACAAGATATAGAAGAAAAAGTTTTTGCTGAATTATCCGAACAAATTTTATCACGCGCACAAGATTTGTTATCATCTTCCAAGTCTTTGTATATTTTGGATATTTTGTCTGGTTTTGCAGAACTTGCCGAAAGTAAAAATTATTGCCGCCCTGTGGTGGATAACTCTTATTCATTTGAAATTGAAGGCGGACGACATCCGGTTGTTGAAGAAGCTCTTTTATCGCAACATCAAACCTTTTCGGCAAATGATTGTATTTTAAATGAACAAAAGGGAAATCTTTGGCTTTTAACAGGACCGAATATGGCCGGAAAAAGTACCTTTTTAAGACAAAATGCGCTTATAGCTATTATGGCGCAAATCGGCAGCTTTGTTCCTGCAACACGTGCGCATATTGGCGTTGTGGATAAATTATTTTCCAGAGTCGGTGCAAGTGATGATTTATCAAAAGGACAATCCACCTTTATGGTTGAAATGATAGAAACGTCAAATATTTTAAATCACGCAACCAATCGTTCTTTAGTCATCTTGGATGAAATCGGCAGGGGAACAGCAACTTTTGACGGCTTATCAATTGCTTGGTCTGTGGTTGAATATTTGCATGATCATAATGCTTGCAGGACATTATTTGCAACGCATTATCACGAACTGACTGCGTTGAATGAAAAATTGAAAAATCTGTCATTACATCAAATGTTGGTGAAAGATTGGGATGGCAAAGTTGTTTTTATGCATACGGTTGCGCAAGGCGCAGTGGATAAATCATATGGTATTCACGTTGGAAAATTGGCGGGATTACCTCACCCCGTTGTTAAAAGAGCCGAACAAATTTTGAAAAAATTGGAAGTACAAAACGCCCATACGACAACAATTGTTGATGATTTGCCTTTGTTTTCAGCTGTTTTAAATCAGGAACAAAAAGAAAAATCCCAAGCCGAAGAATATTTAGACAGCATCAATCCTGACGACTTAACACCGAAGCAAGCATTGGAAACATTATACGAATTAAAGAAACTTTCAAATTAAACAGATTTTGTAAAGATGGAATTTTCTTCATGTTTTTCTTTTTTACCAATCCATTTGTAATGTGCCCAAAAACACCCCAAAACAACAAGAGAAACAATAAAAGAAAAACTGACCCTGCCACACATATAATAACCATCTTTAAATATGTTCCACCATGTTTTTTGTTCTAATTTTAAACTCCAAACTTTAATCCATTCCGGTGTCCATAAAAGAAGGAAAGAAAAGCTGACATAATATACCCACATTGCCAAACGCACCGCATTTAAACAATAAAGGATTATACGCCGTTTCGGTTTTAAATAATTCAATGTAATAAAAACAACCCATAGCAAAGGATAAATAAAAATACTGGCAACAGACAAGAAAACCGCCGCTGTACTGAGAAGAATCAACGACACAAAAAAGATAAGCCCGATAAACGGACGAATTTTTTTCAAAAATGCAAAAACTTTGTTTTTATTCATTTTCCATCTCCTTTTTTCTTATAACAAATTTATCTGTTAAAAACAAGCATTAAGTTTTAATTTCTGCTCTTGGATGTGCGGCATTATACACATTCTTTAAATGAACGGTGTCAATTTCGGTATATCTTTGCGTTGCAGACAAGCAAGCATGCCCCAACAATTCTTGCACGCTTCGTAAATCCGCACCATTTACTAACAAATCCGTTGCAAAACTATGTCTTAAGGCATGAGGGGTAACACTTTCCGGCAATCCGGCTGCCCTGCGTAATCTTCTGATTTGCCGTTGAACAACACCCGGATTTAATTTTTCGCCTCTTGCTCCAATAAATAAAGCAGAATCACCAGATAAATCGTCAGGCCGTTCGGACAAATATTTACTGACGGCACTTTTTACCATCGGCAAAACAGGCACAAGTCTTTGTTTATTTCCTTTTCCGTGAACAATCAAAACATCATCAATTGAACGCCAATCATTGACGCTTAAATTTAATGCTTCAGAAATACGCAAGCCACAGCCGTAAAGCAATGTTATCAATGCGACATCACGTCTGCCCTGCCAACGTTCTTTTTGATGACTCATTGCGCAAGAAAGCAAAGAAAGCGTATCTTCTTTTTTTAACGGCTTCGGCAACGTTTTTTTGGGGCGCGCCGGTCTGATAACCATAATTGCTGTATTTTGTAAAATATCTTTTTTCTTTAAGAATTTGAAAAAATTGCGCAAAGATGACATATGTCTTGCAAGAGATGCTCTGCCGATACCGATATTTGTTTGTTCCATTAAAAAAGCTCTGAAATCTGAAACAGTCAATTCTTTTAAATCTTTTAAAGAAGCAATATGCCCCAAATCCTTTTGCAAAAAAACAAAAAATTCTTTTAAATCAATCAAATAACTTTGCGAGGTATTAACTGACATTCTTCGATCCAAAGTCAACCAATCATACCAATCATTAACGGTATTAAAAAGTTTTTTTTCACAAAATTGCGTAAATTCCTTGATTTCTTGCATTGTTTCTTTTATCCTTGGATAAAATTATAAAAGAGAATTGAAAAAAATGCAAAAAATATCTGTATTATTGCCCAATCTTTTTTCAATGTGTACTTATTGGGCTGATGAAAAATTGCCTTTTGGCACTTTTGTCCGCGTTCCTTTTGGCAAATCGGAACAAACAGGAATCGTTTGGAACGAACCTGTGGATGATGCTTTTGCCGAAGAAAAAATAAAGCAAATAAAACAAATTTGCAACATCTGTCCTTTATCTGAAAAAACAATGCATTTCGTAGATTGGGTTGCAAATTACACACTTTGCGCAAAAGGAATGATTTTAAAAATGGTTTTACCCGTGGACGTGTTGGACAAAAGCAAAAAACCTGTCATATTTAATCCACCCGTTTTATGTCATTCTGATATGCACTTTTCGGACGAACAAGAAAACGCAATCAATGCTATTTTGCCAAAAATAAAAAATACATTTTCAACAACTTTGATTGACGGAATAACCGGCTCCGGAAAAACAGCCGTTTATTTTGAAGCGATTGAAAAGGCCTTGCAAAATCAAAAGCAAGTACTTGTTATGTTGCCCGAAATTACATTAACTGCGGCTTGGCTTTTGCGTTTTGAAGAAAGGTTTCATACAAAGCCGGCTGTTTGGCATTCGGCAATGACGCCTAAACAAAGAAAAGATACTTGGCACGCTATATTTGAAGGTTCTGCACAAGTTCTTGTGGGCGCGCGTTCCGCCTTATTTTTGCCGTTTAAAGATCTTGGATTAATCGTTGTTGATGAAGAACACGATCCTTCTTACAAGCAAGAAGATGGTGTTTTATATCAGGCACGCGATATGGCGGTTGTTCGCGCACAAATTGAAAAATGCCCGATTTTGCTTGCCTCTGCCACACCTTCTTTAGAAACTTACGCAAATGTTCAAAGCGGCAAATTCGATTGTGTTCGATTAACAAAACGTTTTGCCAATGCAACCTTGCCGGACATTGAACTGATTGATATGCGTCAAGAATCAAAACAAGACAAACACATTCTGTCTTGCACATTACAAACGGCTTTGGCAGAAAATATCGTGCAACAAAATCAATCTTTATTGTTTTTAAACAGGCGCGGTTATGCGCCGGTCAGATTATGTCGCGCTTGCGAAGAAAAAGTAAAATGTCCGCATTGTTCTGTATTTTTAACCGAACACAAAACGCAACACAAATTGGTATGTCATCAATGCGGATATACCAGAAATTTAACCGATGATTGCCCCTATTGTCATGAAAAAAACAGTTTGATTTCTTGCGGTGCCGGCGTTGAAAAAGTTTATGAAGAAGTCAAAAATTTATTCCCGAATGCGCGAATTAAATTGGTTTCCAGTGATACTGTTGCTTCTGTCAAAGCGTTTGACGAATTATGCACGCAGTTGGCACAAAAACAGGTGGATATTTTAATTGGCACTCAAATGTTGGCAAAAGGTCATAATTTTCCGGATTTAACATTAGTCGGAATCGTTGATGGTGATTTTGGATTATCCGGTTCTGATTTGCGCGCAGCAGAAAGGACTTTTCAATTATTGCAACAAGTTGCAGGCCGAGCCGGTCGCAGCAATAAAAAAGGAAAAGCATTTATTCAAACCTATTCTCCGCAAAACAATGTTATTCAAGCACTGACAAAAGAAGACAGTTCTATTTTTATGCAAACAGAAATGGCTGCGCGCCAATTGTTATCTATGCCGCCATTTGGACGTTTGGCCGCGCTTATTATCAGTGGTAAAAATAAAGATTTGGCTTGTCAATGTGCAAAAACGCTTATAAAACACGCCCCCTTTATTCAAGGTGTGGAAATTTTAGGACCGGTAGAAGCCCCCTTATTTTTGTTGCGCGGAAAATACAGATACCGCATTTTAATCAAAAGCATCAAAGAAATTAGTCTGCAAAAAGTCATTTCAGAGTGGTTAAAGCCATTCAATCCCCCAAAAAACATATCCGTCAGAATCGACATAGATCCTTATTCTTTTATGTAAATATGACATTTTTATGGCAGTTTTTGAAAATTTAATTGTCTTTTTTGTCAAATTTCTTAAAATATCTTTATATGTTTAACTTGATGAGGAAAAAATGAAAAAATCTTTATTATATATAATTGGTTGTACGCTTTTGTCTTCTACCGTTTTAGCCGGTGGATACCAGTTGCAAGAGTATTCCCCCACGAACTTGGGACGTGCTTTTGGCGGTGCCGGTATTGTCGGGGATGATTATTCCGCCATTGCTTTCAATCCTGCCGGTATGGGATACAAAGGAACAGGCGTTCAATTGGGTGCAAGTTATGTTGCCATTAACACAAGGGCGCGCGGTCATTTAGATACCGACGCAAACAGCACAGGTAAAATGCATGCAAGAAAACTTTTGCCTCACTTTTTTGCGCAAAAACAAATCAATGATACTTTAACAATCGGTGCCGGTGTTTATGTCCCTTTCGGACTTGGAACGTATTATAAAAAAGGGTGGTTTGCCAACAAACATGCCATCAATTCGGAAATTACCACAACTGATTTAGCCGTTGCAAGTTCTGTAAAATTGACAGACGGATTATCTGTCGCAGGAAGCGTATTTGCCGAAAAATTGGATGCCAGATTGACGAATACGACCGCAGCCGGCGCATCGGATTTAAACGCAGATGATTGGTCTTGAGGCTATAATGTCGGATTGGCGTTCGAACCGATAAAGGACACACGTTTCGGTTTAACATATCGCTCAAAAACGATTCACAAAATCTCGGGACCTCATTATTTTGATATGCTCGGGACAAGATATGTCGGCAATTGCGGTACAAAATTGGTTTTGCCTGAACACGTTTTATTAACAGCTTATCAAAAAGTAGGTGATTTCGGCTTATCCGCAATGGCAAGATGGACCAGATGGAGCAGATTTTCAAAACTTACCATTTATTCCGATTCGTTGAAAAAAGCAACGGGTATGCAAAACTTGCCGACAGTTGATGAAGATTGGCGTGATGTTTGGATGTTTGGCGCAGGATCTGATTATTACTTAAATCAAAATTGGACATTAAGAGCCGGTCTTGCGTTTGATCAAGGCGCAGTCAGACGTTCCGAAAACAGAACCGCGCGCGTTCCGGATTCAAACCGTTGGATTTTGGGAACAGGCATCAGTTATGCTCAAAATAATTGGCAAGTGGATATGTCTTACGCGCATATGTTCTTAAAACACGCGCACGCATATAACACCAGTTCCGGCACAACTTTGGATGCAAAATATCAGATGGGTATTGATTTGCTCGGTATTTCTTTGCAATATAATTTCTGATAAAAAGGCTTGAAGTTTACGAAAAAAGATGTATAATCAAATACATCTTTTTTGTTGGGGTATCATCTAATGGTAGGATAGCGGATTCTGATTCCGTACGTCTTGGTTCGAGTCCAGGTACCCCAGCCAATGAAAAATCCCGTTTTTAGCGGGATTTTTGGGTTGGTGCCGGACGAGAACCAATGTTCGGTCGCGAATGGAATGAGCGGACGCCAAAGGCGGTCCGAACAACGTGAGGACGAGGGATTTATCCCGAGCAGTCCAGGTACCCCAGCCAATGAAAATCCCGTCCGTTTGGGCGGTTTTCTTTAAAAAAAAGAGCTTGCCAGAAAATGCAAACTCTTTGTTTTGAAAACTGTTTTAAAATTATTTTTTTAAATTTTCGATAATGGTA
>JBJFAP010000176.1:0-1556 GCA_051887975.1 Alphaproteobacteria bacterium
CATTGACAAAACGGATGACAGCATCATTTTGGAAATCAAACACAAAATTGAAAAAGGGGATGAAATTGAATTTTTGTCGCCATATCAATTTGAACCGATTAAAATAACGGTTGATGATTTTTATGACAGCGTCAACGGCAAATCTTTGGATGTCATTTCAACAGGACATTTAGGGCAATCTGTCCGTTTGCCGATACCCAAAGACGTTTTGGATAAGTTGGAAAGATACTGTGTCGCCCGTAAATTCATCGGACAAAATTAAATCGAAGAATCCATAATGCGGATGTTGTTTTTTGTGGATTCTTCGGGGCTACCGCCCACTCAGAATGACGGAAGAAAAAAAGTGTGTCATACTCGCACTTGTTGCGAGTATCCATATGGCAATTTGAAAACGTGCCTGTGGCACGAATTTCAAATTGAGACACAATGAAACCCAATGAGGAAGAACGGCAGTTCGCACCGAATTGTCGGTTGGAATTGTAATATTGATGTGGATTCTTCGGTCATTCCATTGCTTCAGAATGACAGAATCAAAACGGCTATGCATACGGCACGTAGTATACTGGAAATGCTGGGGGTGCTGGCAATCATCGGTGTGTTGAGCATTGCGGACCTGAGGGCAAATCAAAGTAGCATTTCCGGTGTCGGTGGTGCATACCAAAATTGTGATTGTTCATCTTCAGCAAATCCGGCAAATGGTAGTAGTTGCTCTTGTCCGTAGTGTTCCAACGTAAGGCGAAAAATATTTTTGCGATAAATTATTGACAAAGTACCTTGATAAGGGGTATTTAATAAAGGATACGCAAAAGAACAGTATGATGATTGCTTAAAATAGTTGTTTTGTCTTTTTTTTAAATTAACTGGTTGGAGAAAAAATGTTAAAAGATAAATCGTTAAAAATAATTCGTACTTATACGGATATGGAAGAAATTTGGCATGCGGCTATTCATGGTGTCGGTATTTTGCTGTCGATTGCTGCATTGGTAATTTTAGTTGCTTTTTCCGCCGTAAAAGGGAATGTTTGGGCGATTGTTTCTTCATCTATTTTTGGCGCAAGCATGATATTGATGTACACAATGTCCACAATGTATCATATGGTGGGGGTGCCGAGTATTAAAAAAAGCTTGAAAAAAGGTGATCATATTGCTATTTATTATTTGATAGCAGGTACTTATACGCCCTTTTTATTGGTTCTGATGCGCGGTGCGTTGGGGTGGACATTGTTCGGTATTATTTGGGGACTTGCCATTTTGGGAACAATTTTAAAAGCTTTCTTGCCAGTAAACGGGACAAAATTGTGGTCTGTCGGTTTATATTTAGGAATGGGGTGGATGATTGTTTTTGCTTCCGGCCGATTGTTTGAGTTGATTTCAACAACAGGTCTTGTATTTTTGATTTTGGGAGGCCTGTTTTATACGCTGGGTATTTTCTTTTATGTATGGAAAAGCAAGCCTTATACTCATGTCGTTTGGCATTTGTTTGTCTTGGTGGGCAGTATTATGCACTTTTTTGCAATCTTATACGGTTGTATTTTAACTTAAAAAAAGGGGAAAAAT
>JBJFAP010000177.1:0-1357 GCA_051887975.1 Alphaproteobacteria bacterium
AAAGTTGCATTAGCTCTGTTTTCCAAAGCTGCCATACCATATGCCCTTTGACTTGATGAACTGACCACAATCGTTTTTTCATTTTGCAAAGATGCACCGGAAACAGAACTGCCAACTTGACCACCGCTTATCATACCTCCGGTAATCTGAGTCATGGATCCACCTAGTGCCGTAATTGATCCGCGGTTAATCGCTGAACCATCTGTATACATACCAACAGAACGTGCACCGTTAACAGCACCGCCACTGTTTGTATTCGTTGTATGGATATTTCCGGTTGCCTCATTTATTAACATGGCAGAAGTCGAATTTTCACTGAACATACCACCTGCATATCGATCAGCAGAAATTGTCATAGTTCCCGCATTAGTCAATGTACCACTTTCTGTTGTCATACCAAACGCGGAAATAACTTCTGAAACACCAGACGTCGGATTCAACTGTGTTAAAGTCAAATTAATTGTCCCGTTATTCGTTGCGGAGCTTGTTGTTGTTTGCATACCTGCAACACGCGAATCACTTGCCGTTGCTGATCCGGTTACTGTAATTGAAGCACCTGTATCATTTGTCAATGTATCATTATCTGCATCACTGTACATACCATAGAAAGAAACCGTTCCCGAAGAATTGTTTACTTCTGCATTGATTTGACCCTTGTTTGTCAAAGTCGCATCAGAAACAGAAGCCTTCATTCCGTATGTTGCTGTGGCATCATCAACAGAAGTCATCGTAATTGTTGCCTTGTTAATTGCAGTTCCTTGAGATCGGATGACTTCCAAAGCCACATGAGCATCCGTCAAAGCTGTATCTGATGTTGATATGTCAAGATTTTCAGAATTCTCATAAACCTGACCGATAACTTCATCACCCAATTTTTCAACATAAATCGGATCACATGACAAGCCGTCTGCACTTGGTGTATAACCCGTCGCACATGCTGTACATAAATGGTATTCCCCATCTGATGCTGCGCATATCGAACCATATGATGTACAATTCGCGATGTCGCCTTTTACACCTTCACACTGTGTACATGTCAACTCATCGGTACTCAATTTATATCCATTATTACATACTTGACACGTATGATATTCTCCATCCGGTGCCGTACATTGATTGTGATATGTTTGACAGTTATTGATGTCATTCTTTGTTCCAGTACATGTATTTGCTACACAGGCTGTATTTGATGCATTCGGTGTATAACCGGCATCACAACTGTCCAATTTATATTTGGTTGTATCACCTGCTTGACAGGGTGAGCATTGACCGTTTACCGGGCATGATGCCAATTCATATCCCGTACATGCAGCCACCACACAAGTATTACCGCTTGCTTCATATCCTGTTTTACAAC
>JBJFAP010000177.1:1457-7442 GCA_051887975.1 Alphaproteobacteria bacterium
TCGGAACATGTACCGTTTGCCGGACATGATGCCAATTCATATCCTGTACATGCATCAGCAACACAGACATCACCTTCCAAATGATATCCAGCTCCGCAAACGATTGCAGCACCAGAAGATCCGCCACCGCCACCACCGCTAGCCAAACCGACACCACCACCGATTAAAGCAGCAGCACCCAAACCAACCCATAAGCAAGCAGTACAAGAACCACAACTTAACTCTTGTTTATCTGTTGGCATACGACAAACGCAAGGATGATTGGTGTCAACGCCAACTTCTCTTAATGTCGTATAAGCTTCGCAATTTTCGTCAATGATAGCTTGGCAATAAGCTGTATTTCCTGCCAGATTCATTGTGTCCAAATTGACACCGCAAGAACGCATCTTTTCCAATTCTTCTTTTTTCTGTTCGGAAGCTAACCTGTAAATATCATTGAAAACTTCCTTTGAAGTTTTTAAAACTGTTATCTTAACACCGACAGCCTGTTTATTTTCGACAGGGATTTTTCGCATGCACGGTGCGTTTTCATTAGCCCCGGCCGCCAATAAAGTTTCAGCCGCCTTTTTGTCTTTTCTTAAAGCGGCCTCACACAAGGCGGAATTTCCATTCGCATCATACATATCAAGCGCATACCCGCGAGATTGAAGTGTTTTCAATCCTCTTAAATTACCGCTTTTTGCATACTGATAAATAACCTGACGCGAAGAAGCTTTTGTTACAGCCGTCCTTGAAGAAACAATCGGTCTTGATGCAACACCCCTTCTTGTTTGATACCCAGCCTGTGCAGAGCAACACAACATTGTTGCAACTAAAAGAATCGCAATAATACGTGAACGCATATAAAATCTCCTTTGATTTGTTAATTTATACACGATTTTGTGCTTAGTATAGCAAAAAAATTTTCCTGCGTCAAGAACTTTTTAAGTATTTTTTTGTCAAGTATTTTTAATCGCAAAAAAATATTCTGTCCATTTAAAAGAACTTTAATACAAGAAAAATTTAATTTTCTAACTGTTCGGACAATTCAAGCCAACGATTTTCAGATGTTTCAACAGATTTGTTTAAAACAGTCAATTCTTTTTGTAATTCCACCATTTGCGCCGCGCTCATCGGTTTTGTAAATAAATTTTCAATTTCGGATATACGCTTATTTTCCTGTTCCATTTTCTGTTCTATTTTTTTGATTTCATCTTTAATCGGTTTTAATAAAGCCAAACGTTCTGCATTTTTTTGTCTGCGTTCTTTTGCGGACATATTTGTCTTGATTGCGTCCGTTCCGCTTGAAGTTGTTTTGTCCTTATCTAAAATCAATTTTCGATAAGCTTCTATATCGTCATTAAATACTTTACAAGTACCATCCTGCACCAACCACAATCTGTCAGCAACCGTTTCAATTAAATGTAAATCGTGCGTAATAAAAATAACAGCACCGTTATATAAATTTAAAGCCTCTATCAGACCTTCTCTGGCTTCTATGTCCAAATGATTGGTGGGTTCGTCCAAAATCAGCAAATTCGGTTTATCGCAAGTCATTTTTGCAAACAACAAACGTGCTTTTTCGCCACCGGAAAGTTTTTCAATCTGTGTAATAGCCTTTTGTCCGTCCAATCCGAAACGCGCCAAATGAGTTCTGACTTTCGTTTCATTCGCGTCTTTCATAAAGCCGGCAATATATGAAACAGACGTCATATTAAATGGTAATTCTTCGCTTTGATGCTGGGCAAAATAACCTATATTGAGTTTTTTTGAAGCGGTGATATTTCCTTCGAACAAATCCAGCTGCCCAACAAGTAATTTTGCGAATGTGGATTTTCCGTTTCCATTAGCCCCTAATAAAGCAATCCGATCATCTTTATCTATTTGTAAATTCAGCTTTTTCAAAACAGGTTTGCCGTCTTCATAACCCGTTGCGGCATTTTCTATTTTTATAATAGGCGAAACTAAATCACAAGGTTCAGGAAATTCAAAATGGGTAAAAGCCGTTTCATAATCCACGACATTCATTTTAAGTTTTTCCAACTGCTTTATCCTGCTTTGTGCTTGCTTTGCCTTTGTTGCTTTATATCGAAATCGATCCACAAAAGATTGTAAATGAGCCCTTGTTTTTTCTTGTTTTTCAAGCAATTTTTGTTGCAAATTTTGTTGTTCGGCACGCACGCTTAAATAAGTATCATAATTGCCGTTATAAGCATATAATTTTTTGGCTTCAAAATGGACAATCATATTGCATAAATCGTTCAAAAAACTCTTATCGTGAGAAATTAACAATAAAGTTCCTTTATATTTTTGCAAAAATCCTTGCAACCACATAGCACTTTCCAAATCCAAGTGGTTTGTCGGTTCATCCAACAACAATATATCAGACGGTTGAAACAAAGTTGCCGCCAATGCGACACGCATACGCCAACCGCCCGAAAAATCAGATAAAGATTTTCGCATATCTTCATCCTTGAAACCTAATCCGCTTAAAATACGACAAGCTCTTGCTTGTGCGCTGTCAGAACCGATCATTGACAAGCGTTCGTAAATAGCGGGCAATTCCATATCTGCCGCTGTTTCGAGTTTTTTTAATAATTCCGTACGTTCTGTATCTGCTTGCAAAATGTAATCAAGTGCGCTGATATTTATCTGTTTTATTTCCTGTGCCATATAAACCAATTTTGAATTGGATGGCTTGCTGATTGTGCCGTCTTCCAAAGGAACTTCATTTTGAATAGCTTTAAAAAGCGTGGACTTTCCGCAACCATTAAAACCGACCATTCCGACTTTTTTACCGTCCGGAATATGAACAGAGGCGTTTTGCAATAAAACTTTTCCCGCAATACGAATGGTAATGTCATTTAAATCAATCATACTTGTTGCATATACTATAAAAATCAGTGAAAGTCAAAAGATTATTGAAAAATGAATACTTTTGTGATATACTTATTCGAAAAGGAAAATAAAATGAAACAAGAATTACTTGCACCTGCCGGTGATATTGAAGCCGGATATGCGGCTTTATATTATGGGGCTGATGCACTTTATTTGGGATTGCGTCAATTTTCAGCAAGGGCGACAGCTTCAAATTTTTCTGAAGATGAACTCTGCCAAATTACCGGATATGCGCATTCTTTAGGGCGAAAAATCTATGTAACCATAAACACATTGATTCAAAACAACGAACTGGATGATTTAAAAAAATCTTTGGACAGTTGCATAAAAGCTTCTGTTGATGGTGTTATCGCGCAAGATTTGGGTGTTGCCTATATCATCAAAAATGCTTATCCGGAATTGGAACTGCATGCCAGCACACAAATGGCCGTTCACAATAAAGAAGGTGCTCTGTTTTTAAAGAAAATGGGATTTAAACGTGTTGTTTTGGCACGCGAACTTTCTTTATCTGAAATTAAAGAAATTACATCTGTTCCTGATTTAGAAACAGAATGTTTTATTCATGGCGCGCTTTGTTATGCTTACAGCGGCTTATGTCAGTTTTCTTCTTTTGAATCGGGAATGAGTGCCAATCGCGGTAAATGTTTATATCCTTGCAGAGCTTGCTTTAACGGAGATTTAGATGAAAAACATCTGTTTTCGATGAAGGATATGGCTTTACAAGAAGATGTTTTAAAGCTTCCGGCAAACTCCTTAAAAATTGAAGGAAGGAAAAAATCAGCTCTTTATGTTGCATCTGTTGTCAATTACTATCGCAAATTGTTGGATGGACAACCTACAAACGGATTAGCCGATGATATTAAACAAATTTTTGCAAGGCCTTGGACAAAACTTCATTTTAACGGCAAAAATAAATCCGTTATAGACACTGATTTTGTTGGACATCGCGGTCTTTTAATCGGTCAAGTCGAAAACGTTTTTAAAGATTCTTTAAAATTTAAAACATCAAAACCCATTGCACGTTATGATGGCATACAAATTGATGTTAAGGGGCAAGAAAAACCTTTCGGATTTTCGATTGAAAAAATGCGCGTCAACGGTCAAAATGTATTTGAAGCTGCTGCCGGTTCTGTGGTCGAATTAACTTTGCCAGCGCAAACACCTTTTATTTCAAAAGGATCAAACGTTTATTTGGCATCTTCTTCGCGCGTCAAGGGATCTTATCATTATGAAAAGCCAAAACCCGATGAATTTAAATACAGAATGCCGATTGATGTTGAAATATCAATTACGCCTTTGCAAATCAAAGCTGTTTTTAACGAATACGAAAGTCATATCAATGGTCATTTTGAACAAGCAAAAGATGAAACAAAAGTAATGCTTTCAGTTCAAAATTGTTTTGAAAAAACGGGAAACACCAATTTAAAATTAAATCATTTAACTTTACATAACCAACAGCATTTATTCGTTCCCGTTTCGGTGCTTAATGAACTAAGGCGAATGCTTTATGAAAAAATTCAAATCAATTTTAAAGAACGTCTTTTACCCGATAAATTACCACGAAAAACAAGTACAAAAAAAGGGTGGATTATCAAAACGGACAATCTTGAAAACATTAAATTGCTTGATTTAAGCAAGTTCGAAGAAATTATCATTATTTTAACGACAAAAACAAATTTGTCCGATTTATCACATTTGCCCAAAAATAAAATTCGGTTAAGCTTGCCTGTCATAGAAAGACAGCCCGCCTTATTTAAAAACATCATTGAAAAGGCCTTAAATGCCGGTTATAAAAAATGGGAAGTCGGAAATTATTGGGCAATTGAAATGTTGCCGAACAACGGGATCGATTTGTCTTTTGATAATACTCTTTATATGACAAATATTTTTGCTTCACAAATGGCAAAAAAAATGGGTGCAAATCGCATTACTTTAGCGGTTGAAGACACAAAAGAAAATTTAATCAAACAAGCACAAAGTGCCGTTCTGCCGACAACGCTTGTTGTGTATCAGGACACCCCTTTGTTTATCAGTGTTAATTGCATACGTCCTTATTCTTGCAAAGAATGTAAAGGCGGTAAAGAGTGGTTTTCTTTAAATAAAGGAAAGGAAAAATATAATGCTTTAAGTGTTCCTTGTCAAACAACAGTTTTTTCAGAATACGCCTTGTGTTTAAGCGGTGTTTATTCTTGTATTCCCTCTGATTTTTATCGTATTGACTTTTGCGGCAAAGAATACACGCCTGAACAGACAAAAGAAATCACATCTTTAATTATGGAAAACAAGCCCGTTCCAAACACAACCCAAGCCAATTGGCAAAGACATATTTAAAAAATTATTTTTCTTTACGTCCCAACACTTTTTTAATTAAATTTGTTGTTCTTTCAGACAATCGAACCGCCGGTGGATTTTTTAATGATGTATAGGCAGGAAACAAACCTTCTTTTTTCTTATGAAGCTTGTTTCTGTTAAGTTTAGTTCTTTCTTCAACAAATTGAACATTACCATCTTTATCTTTAGTTTCAATCACTTTAACTATGCCCTCTTGAACCAAGGAAGTATCCGCTAACGCCTGATAAAGAGCGGACGTCTTTTTTCCATCCAAAGTGTCGGCATTACTTTTTTCTTCTGCTTTGACTTTTTCACCAATCTCTTTTTTAATTGCTTCGTATTCTGATTTTAAAGCTTTATTATGATTAAAAACAGCGCCGTCCACAATAGCATAATTTTCATCTAATGAATATGTTCCTTTTTCGACAATATCTTCTTTGATACTTTTTTCTTCAATTATTTTATCCTTTAATTCGGATGATACCTGATGAGTTTTAAGTGTTTGCAAAACAGCATTATATGTTGCCGTATCATTATTTGCGTCTGCGGTTGCCAAAAGACAAACTAAATCCACACCTATTCGCTTAGGGTCGTCTTTATTAAAATAATCCACAGAAATCTTTGCAAACATCCCCATTAAACGCCCGAACATTTCACCCGCTTTTGCATTTTGTGATTTATATGATGAGTTTTTAATGATTGCGGTATATTCATCTGATAAATGTTGCATAAACAGACCGCTTCCATATCTGACCTTTTTTTCTTTTTCCTGATATT
>JBJFAP010000178.1:0-7345 GCA_051887975.1 Alphaproteobacteria bacterium
GTTAAGCCTGCCGCCAGCGTTCGTTCTGAGCCAGGATCAAACTCTCATGTTTATTTGTACTTATGTACCTAAGCAGTTTGTATCCTGTGCATTAACGCCAACGTTTGTTTGCGTTTTACTGTTCAAAGTCATTAACAGAAACCTACTCAAACAGATAAACTGTCTAAATAATTTCTTTAAACTTGTACACAACAAAATATCTTGCGATATCTCGTCATTCAATGCACTGACACTGTCTGCCCGTATATGCTATGGCTAACAACTGCCTGTGCATCTATTTTATCTTCATCATTACCAATCTAAGAACTTGCTTTTCCAAGAAACCTCTTTTCGAAGCGATAAGCGACATTATACACATTTTAAAATCTTTGTCAACAACTTTTTTCATTTTTTTTAATTTTTTTTAAAATAACTTAAAAGCTGTTTTAAAAGCGTTGCGTCTTCTGTCGCGAACGAATGTGAATATACACGATTCGCATACCCTTGTCAACACTTTTTTTCAAAAAAAATTACTTTTTTTTAATATTTTTATGAAAGTCGGCCTTTTTTACAATTTCTTATATATTGATTCGCGCGCGCGCGCGATAGCCTTAAACCAATATATCTTTTTGAATACCCTTGCGACTTATCATACAAGAACTTATTTTTACTTGACTTTTCAGGCGAGTCGCGCTAAAAAGACGTATAGTTAACTAAATAAAGGAGCAGAAAATGCCAAATATTATTTTACCCCCCGATTATAAACCATCAAAAACTGAAGAATATATGAATCCTATGCAATTGGAATACTTCCGTCAAAAGTTAATTGCGTGGAAAGAAGATTTACTCAAAGAATCGGGACTTACGATTGAAGAATTAAAAGAAGGTGGCTTGAACGAACCGGATTTAAATGACAGGGCGTCAAATGAAACAGATACCGCGCTTGAATTAAGAACAAGGGACAGAATGCGCAAGCTCATCAAAAAAATCAATCAAGCTTTAGAGCGAATCGAAGATGGTTCTTACGGATATTGCGAAGAAACGGGCGATCCGATTGGAATTGACCGACTCGAAGCAAGGCCAGTAACAACCTTAACAGTAGAAGCTCAAGAACGTCATGAACGCCTTGAAAAAACGCATTCGGATTAGTTATAATGTTTTACGCAATCAAACCATTTTTGGATGAATTGACTGTCGCATTATTGGATGAAGGCAAAGTGCCGTTGACGTTTTATTGGATTCGTAAACAAGACGTCAATCTGGGCGATATTTATGTTTGCCGAATCACGCAAAAAATGCCCAATTTAAAGGGATATTTTGCACAAATAGATCACAATCGCAGCATTTTCCTTGCATCCAAACATCCGCTTGAAGTCGGACAAATGGTGAGCGTTATCATCACAAAAGAAGCGCGACTCGGCAAGATTCCTCAAGCTAAGCGTTATGGATTGCAAAAACAAAACCGAATCGGCCTTGTTCAAAAAGGCGATTTTTTATATGGCGTTTCCGATTCGCAAAACTTTCAACAAATTGATTGGACAGAAGAATTGGATGATGCTTTGTCCGATTCAATCGATTCGGTCGTTCCTTTTGCTGATGGCGCGCGATTGATTTTCGAACAAACGCATGCTTTTTGGTGCATTGACGTAGACAGCGGGTCTTGTATGATGGATTTACCCCTATTGAACGAAAAAGCAGCCGTTCAAATAGGAAAGGAAATTATTAAAAGAAATATTTCCGGCAACATATTGATTGACTTTATTGGCGATAAACGCCACAGTGAAGTTGGTGCATGGAAAAATATTTTATCAAGAGAGCTTTGTAAAAGCCCCGTTCCTTATCAGTTAATCGGTGTTTCATCGATGGGAAATATTGAATTGCGACGCGACAGAATGCGCGCAGATACTTTAAGTGCGACTCGCACGATTTCCGCCATTTGCTATGATTTGTTCAAAAAGATTTTAAAAACACCGGATAAAATAGCCTCCGTTCAGGTATCATTAGAAGTTTATGCGGCTCTGACAAGTTTGTACAAAGAAACTTTTGACCAAGTTCAAGCAAAAACAGGCGACTCGATTCACATCAGCGCATCTTCTGACGTTGCGCGTTTTCGTTTGGAATATAAATAATGACAGAAGAACACACAATCATTCAATTACATTCGACTTGCCCGATTTGTGGTAAGCAAAGTTCGTTTGAATATCGCCCGTTTTGTTCAAAACGTTGCGCAGATGTAGATTTAAATCGCTGGATGAGTGGCGTTTATAAAATTGAAACGGACGAATCGCCTGACGATTCGCCCGATTCGGTGGAATAATAAACAGCAAATTTACTTGATTCGCCCGATTCGGTGGAATAATAAACAGCAAATTTACTTTGTATCGATTTTTTGACGCAATTCTTGCGTTGTCAATGTTGCTGTTCCGACTTTTCCGACAACAACACCGGCCGCCGTATTTGCCAAAGTCATTGCTTCTTCAATCGTTGCACCGCATGACAAAGCAATTCCGATAACCGCAACAGAAGTATCTCCTGCTCCGGACACATCATAAACTTCCTTTGCCGCCGTAGGCAAATAAACTTCCTTTGCTTGACTTGAACGCGGTACATACAACATTCCTTTTTCGCTTAAGGTAATAATCATATTTTCAATTGCATATTCGTCCAAAATCTTATGCGCGGCAACAGATAAATCTTTCAAAAAATCCACCGAGGTCGGTTCCAATATCATATTGGTTGCTTCTTGTAATTCCTTGCGATTCGGCTTGATTAAAAAAGCCCCTGCATACTTCGAATAATCGCGACCTTTCGGATCTATTAAAACGCGCTTTTTGGTTTCTTTTGCCATTTCAATGATTTTGCGAGTCGATGATGGCGTAAAAATTCCTTTTCCGTAATCAGATAAGACGACGCAATCAATATCATTGATATGTCGCGCTATAACCATCAATAACTCTGTTTCTTCCAACTCAGTCAAAGGCATAATTTTTTCTTGATCAAAACGCAAAATATGTTGAGTACCGGCAATATAACGCGCTTTCATAATCGTTTGACGTAATTTAGAACGAATCAAGTAATACTCTGCATGAATCTGGGAAAGCAAGGCGGACACATCATCGCCGTGTTTATCTTTCCCCGAAAGCCCCACAAAATATGTATAACTTGAAAGACTTTTTAAGTTGGCAACTACATTACCCGCGCCGCCCAGCATTTGACGTTCTTGTATAAATTGAAAAACAGGAACAGGTGCTTCCGGAGAAATTCTTTCGACACGCCCCTGTACAAATTTATCCAACATAATATCACCAACGCACAAAATGCGTGCATTGGGAAAATCATCTATTAACTTTAACATTTTTTGCGTCATTATTTCCTCCTTTGAATAAGCGCGTTAATTTGTTCAAAAACTTCCGACACAGAAATGTCATCTATTTGTTCGGCTATTATATTTTTGACATTATCCAAATGTTGTGCGGATTTTGCCGTAATACCGCAAAACAAAACGATACCATATGTTTTGCAAAAGCAAGCCATATGCATCGGCCCTGTATCATTTCCGATGACACATAAAGACTTATTCGCTAATGCAGGAATATCCAACAATGTTGCTTTATCCTTAAAACTGATTGCTTTTGAATGGTTGCAAATAAAATCGATTTGATCGCTTTCCGCCTTTGTTCCCAAAACGACAACCGGCAATTTTAACTTACTTTCTATTAAATTTGCTAATTCGGTATATTTTTCTTTTGCCCAACGTTTATACGGATGTTTTGGCGAACAGCCCGGCACAAACAAAATAAATTTTTCTTTTGGTAATAAATCAAAATGTTTCTGTTCTCCTTTTAAAAAGGATAAATCAACCGCTTCTAATGGCATAGTCATTTGATAAAAAGAAGTCTTTCCCAAGCGAAAACGGCCATTTTTTGCAACTTCTTTTACATTTAACAAACCGCCTTTTGCCCAAACACACCACTTCAAAGGATACGCTGAAAAAAAACGCACCAAATTAAAATAACGATTCCTTGTCCTTTTGGAATTTTGAAGATCAAAAATATAATCCCATTTTTTATCGGCAATTTCACACTTGCACAAACGATACCATGCTTTTAAGTTCCACCTTGGATGTGTATCAACGATGATATGATTGACAAAATTCATACATTTTACGAATGGCACAAAAGGCTTTGAAGTCATAAAAGTTATGTGGGCATTCGGATATGTTTTGTGGATTGCCGCAACATAATCCATTTGCATGATAAAATCGCCCAACGCACCCAGTTTTATAATTAAAATGTTTTGTTTTTCGTCATTCATTACACGATTTTCCTTGTCCTTACCAACACCACAATAAAGCAAGCGAATAAAAAAATCAAGTGAAATATAATTTTGCGAAAAAAAACAGAAAAATAATCTTGAAAAAAGATAAAAAAAACTTTCTTTTTTTGAAAAAAAAGAGTATTGTGTAGCCATGTGTAAACTATGAAGAAAAGGAACAAAAAATGGCAGGAAGTATAAATAAAGTAATTTTAGTTGGAAATTTGGGTCGTGATCCGGAAATTCGGCATACAGCAAACGGAAAAAAGATTGCAAATTTTTCACTTGCAACTTCTGAAATTTGGCGCGATACAAACGGTGAACGTCAAGAAAGAACTGAATGGCATCGTATTGTTGTTTTTAATTCAAGTACTGCCGATTTTGTGGAACGTTTTTTGAAAAAAGGATCAAAAGTTTATGTCGAAGGTTCTTTACAAACGCGCAAATGGACAGACAACAACGGACAAGATAAATACACAACGGAAATCGTGGTCAGCAACTTCAAAGGCGAAATTGCGTTATTGGACGGTCGTGCAGATGGTGCAGAAGCTTCTGACAATGCGCCGGATGCCGGATGGGATTCATCTGCCCCAAGCGAAGAAGCTTCCGAAAACGCCGGTGATTTTAACGATGAAATTCCATTTTAATTTTTGAAAATATATTTTTAAGGTGAAAAATGACTGATACAAATCCAGCAGCAACAACAACGGATATTACACCGGTTGCTATTGAAGATGAAATGCGTAAATGTTATCTGGATTACGCGATGAGTGTTATTGTTTCTCGCGCTATTCCGGATGTGTGTGATGGTTTAAAACCCGTACATCGTCGAATTTTATGGTCGATGCACGAAAACGGATATGATTACAATAAACCGTTCAGAAAATCAGCGCGTATCGTTGGTGATGTTATGGGTAAATATCACCCTCATGGTGATGCGGCTATTTACGATGCGATGGTACGTATGGCACAAGATTTTTCCATGGGCGTTCCTTTGATTGCAAGTCAAGGAAACTTTGGTTCTATGGATGGTGATAAAGCCGCGGCTATGCGTTATACAGAAGCGCGTTTGGCGTTATCTTCACATTGGTTGCTGGAAGACATTGATAAAGATACTGTTGATTTTAATCCGAACTATGATGAAACGTGTCAAGAACCGGTTGTATTGCCGGCTCGTTTTCCGAACTTGCTTGTCAACGGGTCCGGCGGTATTGCTGTCGGTATGGCGACAAACATTGCTCCGCATAATTTAGGCGAAGTGTTGGATGCCTGTATTGCCTTTGTTGACAATCCGGACATAACAGTAGAAGAATTATATGAACTTGTTCCTGCGCCAGACTTTCCGACAGGCGGAATTATCTTGGGACATGGCGCGGCACGTCAAGCTGCTTTAACGGGACGCGGTTCTATTTTAGTCAGAGGGCGCACCTCCATTGAAGAAGTCAAAGACAAAACAGCCATTGTGATTACTGAAATTCCTTACCAAGTCAACAAAGCGGCTATGATTCAAAAAATGGCTGAACTTGTTAAAGATAAAGTCATTGAGGGCATTTCTGATTTACGCGATGAATCAGACAGAGAAGGTGTCCGAGTCGTTATTGAACTCAAAAAAGATGCGCAACCGGATGTCATTTTGAATCAACTATACAAATACACCCCGTTGCAAAGCAGCTTCCCCGTCAATTCATTGGCATTAAATAACGGTCGTCCGGAAGTCATGAACTTATATGACATTATCAAAGCCTTTGTTGCTTTCCGCGAACAAGTCATTCGCCGCCGTACCATTTATGATTTAAACAAAGCGCGCGACAGAGCACATTTGTTGGTCGGTCTTGCCATCGCGGTTGCCAATATCGATAAAGTCATTGAAATGATTAAAACAGCACCCGACCCGAATGTTGCCAAAGAACAGTTGATGACAACAAAGTGGGATGCGTCAGATGTTGTGGCTTTGGTCGATTTGATTGATGAACCGGACAGAAAAATTGTTGACGGTCATTATATGTTATCAGAAGCTCAAGCACGCGGCATTTTGGATTTAAAATTGCAACGTTTGACAGGTTTGGAACGCGATAAAATTCACGCTGAAGTCGGTGAATTATCCGGTATGATTAAAGAATACTTGTCTATTTTGGCTTCTCATGAACGTTTATATGCAATTATGCGTGAAGAATTCGTACAGGTCAAAAATGACTTTGCAACTCCGCGTAAAACGACCATAGAAGAAGGCGTGTTTGATCAAGACATCGAAGATTTAATCCCGCGCGAAGATATGGTTATTACATTGACAAATACGGGTTATATCAAGCGCGTTCCCGTATCGACTTATCGCGCACAAAATCGCGGTGGAAAAGGCAGAAGCGGTATGTCAACGCGTGAACAAGACGCTGTGTCGAAATTATTTATTGCTTGTACACATGATCCGATTTTGTTCTTCTCGAGTCGCGGTATGGTGTATAAAATGAAGGCTTATCGTTTACCGGAAGGAACACCGCAAAGCTTGGGTAAAGCTGTTATTAACTTGCTGCCTTTGGAACAAGGTGAAACAATTTCGACAGTTTTGCGTTTGCCGGAAAAACAGGAAGATTGCGAAGGATTGTCTGTTATGTTTGCAACCGCATCTGGAAACATTCGTCGCAACCGCTTGGATGATTTTTATAAAGTCATGAGCAATGGTAAAATTGCGATGAAACTGGATGAAGGCGATAAGTTGGTTGATGTCCAAATTTGCACAGAAAACCAGGATATTTTATTGGCTGCGGCCGATGGAAAATGCGTACGTTGTCCTGTTTCGGATGTTCGTATATTCGAATCGCGCGCGTCAACCGGTGTGCGCGGTATGAAATTGCTAAAAAGCGACAGAGTAATTTCTATGAGTGTGTTGGAACATGTCAGTGCGGAAATTGAAAAACGTGATGCTTATTTGAAAATGGCTATCGCAAAACATCGCGCAGAACGTGCCGGAGATGACACAGATTCAACCCCTGATACAACAGAAACGCCATCAAATGTCATCTTGTCAGATGAAGAATTTGAAAAAATGGAACAAGCC
>JBJFAP010000179.1:0-1530 GCA_051887975.1 Alphaproteobacteria bacterium
TGGAAAGAGGACAAGTTTTAATCACATATCCGGAAAATACGAAATTTATGGATGCAAAAGCTCTTTACGGTAAAAACGATATAGCTTCTGATCGTGCAGGAAACTTTTATCAAGATGAAAATGACCATTTGATTTATAAAATGAACGGGCTTTTGCCGACCGGTATCGGTATGAAATTGCAAGTTATTTCCAATGGTGCCGTTTTTACAAATCAACCGGAAACATTGATGGAAAAAACAGAAAATTATTTTTGGATTATTGTTTTATTCCTTGGATGTTTAATTATCTATGTTTACTTATATTTTGCCGGTTTAGATTTAAAAGATCAATTTTCAAGCAAGTCTTTTATCAACAAAATTCGATCAAAAATGAAATATGATATTATTCTGTTGCGTCCTCTTGTTATGGGAAAAACAGACGCAAGAGCTTTTTTGATTGCTGTATTATCATTATTACAAAAGAAAAATATCAGCATCAACATCCAAAATGAACGTTTAATACTGTTAAAAAAAGAAAAATCCAAAATTAAGTTGCATAAAAAGATTTTGCATTACCTGTTTTCCAAATTTAAACAGCAAACAGAATTATCGCAGTTAGATTGGAATAAAAAAGGTTGGAAAAAATTTAAATCCTTTATAGAACAAGCCATTCGATTGCAATCATTACAATTTATAAAACGCGAAATTTGTATAAGCATTTTGCTATGTGCTTTGATATTGGGCTTTATTTATTATTTGCAAGCAAATACATGGCAGCTGATTACCGCTTTTTTGTTTTTAGCCTTTTTTCTTTACTTTCAGACAAAAAGACTTCAAAAAAAATCACATATACGGGGGCAATTATCCCTGTTGTTTAAAGATTATACTTCTGTTTTAAAAACTCCGGAAAGACAGTTTTTAACCGATATTGCATTAGAAAATAAAATTGACGTTCAAAAATTGACGCCATTTGAAGAATCTGTTAATATACCCTATAATACATTTGAAACGTTGTTTCTTGAACAATTAACCATTAAGGAGAAAAAATGAAAAAAAAGATTTTTAATATTGCTTTGTGCCTTTCTTTAGGAGCTGTTTGTAATACCGTTGCTGCACCAACCGTCATACCGGTATCTTCGCAAGAAGATTTGACCATCACGATTTATAATCAAGGACGCGCTTTGGTTAAAGATATCAGAACCGTCAATTTGAATAGCGGCTTCAATCAAATTTCATTTGAAGATATTTCCGATCAAGTAATGCCTTCTTCTGTTTTATTCAAGGCAACGGGCGCTTCTGTTCAAGAACAAAACTTTAATTTTGATTTATTAACACATGACAATATGTTAAAAAAATCTGTCGGACAAGTGGTCAACGTTGAATTTATCAATCCGGCAACAGGGGCTGTTTTAAATCAAAAAGCAGAAGTTTTATCTTACAACAATCATACGCCGGTTTTAAAAATTAACGGCAAGATAGAAACCAATTACCCCGGTCGTATTATTTTCAATGAAGTTCCAAAAAATTTAGCCGCCAAACCAAGCCTTCTCTT
>JBJFAP010000180.1:0-7126 GCA_051887975.1 Alphaproteobacteria bacterium
GAAACCATCAATAATTGCTTGAATTGTTGCGGTGCTTGAGGTAGTGCATAAAACATTCCCGGATGAACACGCGATGGAACAAGGTAATCTCTTGCCCCTTCCGGAGAAGAAGATGTCAAAATCGGTGTTTGAAATTCCATAAAGCCTTGCGCCCACATTCTTTGACGAACTGATTGAATAAAGCGATTACGCAACATAATATTGGCGTGAGGTCTTTCTCTTCTTAAATCCAAGAAACGATAAGTTAAACGTTGTTCTTCAGATAAATCGCTTTCATCGCCGGTTAATGAAAACGGCAAGACAGCGGCATCGCCCAAGACTTCAAAATTTTCAATAGCAACTTCAATTTCTCCGGTTGGCAATTTATCGTTAATTGTTTCCGGCGCGCGTTTTAAAACTTTGCCTTCAATTTTAACAACAGATTCAACGCGCAATTTAGATAATTCTTCAAAGTGTTTGCTTTCTGTATCAACAACGCATTGAGTGCGTCCGTAATGGTCGCGCAAATCGATAAATAACAAATTGCCGTGATCGCGTTTGGACATAATCCAACCGGAAAGACGAACCTGACTGCCCGCATCACTTACGCGCAATTGATTACAATTATGAGTTCTGTAAATATTCATTTTAAAATTCCTTCTTTTGTTTGAATGTAAGGGCGAATTTCGTTCGCGGTGCCACCTTACTTTGTGATATTGGCTTGTGTAAAAGCATAAACCACCTCAAAACACGCTGTTTCGGGCGTACCCGAGAGGGTCTAATAAGCATTAAAGCTGTTCTTCCTCCGGCTCAGCCGTGTCATCGACCTCATTGCCTTGAAGGCGATTATACACAAAAAAAAATGTTTTGCAAGTAATTTTTATTGACTTCATTAAAAATAAGAGGTACAAGTTCTATATAAGCTTTTTGTTTTTTGTAATTATTATAAAGAGGAAATTATGCCCATTTTGCAGTATGTTATCTTAATGATATTATGTATTAACTTAATTCTTGTTTTGTGGCTTATGTCCCGTATGTCCGCAAAAAAAGATATTTCTGCTGATATCGAAAGGCTTGAACGCGGGCAAAAGCAAGATGCCGGACAATTGCGTCAAGAAGTCATCAATTCTTTGCTGGGCTTTAATGAATCCATTCAAAAAGCGGTTGATACTCAATTGGAAAAAGTGCGTTCAACAGTTGATGAAAAATTACAAAAAACATTGGAAAATAAGATAGGTGCAAGCTTTGCTCAAGTTTCTGAACGATTGGAAAAAGTGCATCAGGGTTTGGGTGAAATGCATAACCTTGTAATGGGGGTTGGTGATTTAAAGCGTGTATTGACAAATGTTAAAACGCGTGGTGTTTGGGGGGAAGTCCAATTGGGGGCTTTGTTAGAGCAGATGTTATCACCTGACCAATACATCAAAAATGCCAAAATAAAGGCAAATACGGCTGAAGTTGTTGAATATGCTGTTGTATTGCCTGATGGCTTGATTCCGATTGATGCCAAATTTCCATACGAAGATTATGAACGTTTAGTGGCGGCTTCTGAAAAAGGTGATGCGCTGGCGGTTGAACAAGCCGGAAATGATTTAGAAAAACGCATTAAATCAGAAGCTAAGCGTATTGCGGAACATTACATAGAAGTTCCAAAAACAACAGATTTTGCGATTATGTTCCTTCCAACAGAAGGATTGTATGCAGAGGTGATGCGTCGCCCGTCATTGGCTTCAAACGTTCAAAAGACGTACAAAATTACAATTACAGGACCGAGTACACTTGGTGCATTTTTAACCAGCTTGCAAATGGGTTTTCGAACGCTTGCAATTCAAAAACGCTCAGGGGAAGTATGGCAAGCTTTAGGTGAGGCTAAAACGGAATTTGTCAAATATGCAGATTGGGTAGATAAAGTTAAAAAGAATATTGATGCCGCAGGAAAAACTTTAGATGAAGCCGGTACGCGTACACGCGCCATAGAACGCAGATTGCGTGATGTTTCTGAAAATGCTGAAACTCAAAAGGTTATTCCGCAACAGTAATTTTTTGTTTTTTTGCTTGATTTTTATTTAAAAGCGTTCTATTTTTGTTCTGCTATGATAAGAAAAATTTTTATTTTAATGTTATTGATAAGTTCTGTGGCAAATGCACAGGCAACAAGGGTTTATTTTACTCCTTCATTGGATTGTGAAAATCATATTATAGATTATATTGATTCGGCAAAACAAAGTATTGATGCGGCTGTTTATGCAATCAATAATGATGCAATTGTGAAAGCACTTGTATGGGCACATATGCGCGGGGTGGATGTTCGAATTTTAACAGACAGAACGCAAGCAGGGCAAAAATCTTCGCTTGTTCCGGTATTGGAAGCATTTGGTATTCCTTTGCGTCGGCATAAACATTATCGTATTCAGCACGATAAGTTCGCTATATTTGATGGGAAAAAAGCGGTTACCGGATCTTATAATTGGACAAATACGGCAAGCCGAAAAAATGCCGAAAATTGTCTGTTTTTTCCACGCAAGAATAAAACGGTAAATCAATATTTGGAACGCTTTGAAAATTTATGGAATTTGAACGAAAATCGCCAAAAAAACACAGCTTCTTAAGCTGATTTTGTTAAAACATTATCTGCTTTTCATATTATCTTGAAAAAGATAAAACGCGCAAAATACCTCCGAAATCTTTATAAGTTTCTATCAAGCGCATTTTTTGTGTTTGCATAATACGGATGACATCGTTTTCTTGTCCTTGCCCGATTTCAAAAAAAATCGTCCCGTTTTGCTTCAATACTTCCAAAATAGTGGTTGATAAAGATCGATACTCATCCAATCCGTCTTGACCACCATCCAGAGCTTGGATGGGATCAAAATCTTTTACATCCTTATCGAGTTTTTGTATATCTTCTGTGGGAATATAAGGGGGATTGCACACAACGATGTCAAAACCGCCTAAATCTTTCCACCAATCGTTCATATCCCAATTTCGGCAAATCAATTTAGCTCTGGTCGGTGCATATTTATCGACATTTTTTTGTGCTATTTGTAAAGCCGACATACTTGCATCCATTCCTATGCCTGTTGCGTTTTTGTACTCATCTAATAAAGCAAGCAATAAACATCCGGATCCTGTTCCCAAATCCAAAATACGCAGTGCAGCATTTTTATCAGGATAATTTTTTAATACAGCAGAAATGATTGTTTCCGAATCGGGACGTGGGTCAAGCGTTTGATTGGAAACCATCAGATCAAGTGTCCAAAATCCCTTTAATCCGATAATTTTTGCAACCGGTTCTTTTGCTTGGCGTCTTTTAATGAAAGTATCAAGTAAATTGCCATCGCCTTTTGCCGCTTCAGATAACCACTTATAATCCAAATCTGGCGTATCGGTAAACCCGATTAAATCACGTTTATCCATTTTCAAACTCTGCCAATTTTGTTAATTGATCATCTTCAATTAAAGCTTGAACAAATGTATCTAACCCATTGCCATTCATAACTTGATCCAACTGATAGACCGTCAAGTTAATACGATGATCAGTTACTCTTGATTGCGGGTAATTGTAAGTTCTGATACGTTCTGAACGATCACCGGAACCGACTTGATTTTTACGGTTGGAAGATTGTTCAGCGGCAATTTTTTCACGTTGTACATTGTATAACTTTGCCCGTAATCGAGCCATCGCTTTGTCGCGGTTTTTAAATTGAGATCGTTCTTCTTGACATTCAACAACTGTTCCTGTCGGAATATGGATTAAGCGAACAGCGCTTTCTGTTTTATTGACGTGTTGTCCACCGGCACCGGATGAACGATAAACTTCCATTTTAATATCTTTTTCAACATCGATGTGAATATCGACTTCATCTGCTTCAGGTAAGACGGCAACGGTTGCCGCGGAAGTATGAACGCGCCCGCTGGATTCTGTTTCCGGAACGCGTTGAACGCGGTGAGCACCGGATTCGTATTTTAAGCTTGCAAAGACGCAATTTCCTGAAATTTTAGCGGCGGCTTCTTTTAATCCGCCAAGTTCGGTTTCGTTTTTTTCTTCCACTTCAAAAGACCAGCCCCTAAATGCGGCATAACGTTCGTACATTCGGAACAAGTCTGCCGCAAATAAAGCCGCTTCTTCGCCACCAGTACCGGCTCTGACTTCCAAAATAACGTTTTTTTCATCTGCTTCGTCTTTTGGTAATAAAAGCACTTTTATTTTTTGTTCGAGGGCGGGCAACTGTTCTTGGAGTTGATAATATTCGTCTTTGGCAAGTGATTTCATTTCATCATCCGCACCAGCGTCATTTATCAATTCTTGTGCGCCCTTCATATCATCAATAACTTTATGCCATTGTTTACCGGCGGCAACAATATCTTCAATCGCACTTTGTTCTTTTGATAATTTAACAATTTGAGCACCGTCTGTTTGTTCTGCCAATAAGGCATTTAATTCGTCGTATCTGTCCATAATTGTTTGTAATCTTGCTTCAAAATTCATTATTTTATCCTTTTCTTTTTTGTGTAATTTTTTGATATAACATCTTACCAGATAAGAATATCTGGGGTTTAATATTTAAATGTTTTGCTATCGATTTTTTAATTTATCGGCTGATAAAGAAATTCCGGAACGGACAGCACCGAAAGGACCTAAAGGTTTTACCTTTTGCCCATCGACATAAACTTCTACTCCACCGGCATTTCCTGTCTTTAAGAACATATCATCGCTTTGAGGCGCCACTTCGTAAGTTTCACCCTTTTTAAGCGTACGGGAAAAAATCAAACTGTCTTCTTTTGATATTTCCATCCATACATCTTGTGTCGCAACAAGCTTGATACGACTTTTGATTTGTGCTGTTTGTTCTTCAGCTGCTGTTTGTTCTTCAGCTGCTTTTGGTTCTTCATTTTGCGTTTGCGCGGTCGTTTCTGTGGTCGTTTCTGCAATAATTTCTTTTTTCTGAACGATTTGTTCTTGTTTAGCGGGCTGGGCAGGCTTTATTTCATTTAAAGGACTTTCCTTTACGCGCGAATAAGTCAGAAAATACCAGAAAATCCAAACAAACGCGATAATAAAGACACTCCATATAAAATATTTTGTATAAGGAAAAAGGTGTTGCTGTTGATGAATCGGCATATCCAATTTTTCCGGCTTTATAAAAGATCTTTCTTCGCGATAGCGAGCCAACAAAGCTTGCGTATCCAGTTTCAAAAAGTCGGAATAGGTGCGTAAGAAACCAAGCGCATATGCTTGTCCCGGAAAATCGGTATAATCGGACAATTCAAGCGCTTTTATATAACAAGGCTTGATGCGTAAAGAAGAAGCAATTTCTTCAATATCAAGATGTTTTGATTCGCGTGCCAAACGCAATTCATAGCCCACTGTTCCTTTGACGGATTCGTTTTCCATCACAGGTTGAATCACCAACTCTCCGGTTGGCAGAGTTTTGACTTCTTCTTTTTTTTCAGTCTTTTTCTTTCGCATAACAGACTCGCTTTAAGTTAATTTTTCATTCATTGTACATTTATTTAAAAAAAAAGACAAGCATTTTTATAAAAAAGGTATTAAATGTTTGACGGTTAAAAATAAAATAATTATTCCGCCAAATGCAAGATGAGGACCATATGCGCCCGTTCGTTTTTTTGTAATCAATGATGTCATTCCGAAAGAAATTGCCGAAATGAGCACGACAAGAGAAAGCGGAAGCATTCCGACCCAAGCACCGATTCCTGCCAACATTTTAACATCTCCACCCCCGAACGCATCATGGAAAAAAGCACTGGTGATGAATACACAAACCGCCGGCAATAAAAAACCATAACATGCGCCGATAAAGCTGTCTTGTATCGGGATAAGCCCCACAAAAAAAGCATAACCGAATCCCAAAATAATCAAAGGTACGGTAAAAATATCGGGAAGTAAGAAAAATTGCTGATCTATTGCTGTTAAAAGAGCCATTAAACAAATAAATGTTTTGACCCATATAATCGCTTTAAATGGTACAAAGCAGTCCGTTAAAACGAACAAAAAAGTGATGAATAATCCCCAAAAAAAACTAAAAAGGATCAATTTTTTCCATTTTTGTTTTAAAAGTAAACCTCTTTTTTTATTCTTTGTTTTCGGAAAACGAGGCTTGTGCCACAGGAAAAACAGCCATTCGCCCAAATCAGAGGCATAAACTTTGCCATAACGACTCGCAACGGCAGGTACAAATAATCCGAACAAAAAAGCAAATAAATACGATAACATATAAAATCCTTTCATTTTTACGATAAAATAATTTATACGAAAAAGCAAGTATTTTTATTCGTGATAAAAAAGTGAAAAAGTTCTTTACAAGTATTCTAAATTATATATAATCGAATGCAGGGCAGGTGATGTCTGCTTTTTTTATTGAACGAAAGGAAGAAAATGAAAAGACAGACAATTCTGTTCCGTCATTCTGAGCAACAGCGAAGAATCTACGAAAAACAAAACGTCATTTTCGGGCTTGACCCGAGAATCTACGAAATAACAAAAAAGAAAGTCATCTTCGGACTTGTTCCGAAGATCCAATCCGCATTGTTATGGATACTCGCAACAAGTGCGAGTATGACACACTTTTTTATTATGTCATCTTCGGACTTGATCCGAAGATCCAATCCGTACAGATTCTTGGGTCAGGCCCGAGAATGACAAGAAAAACAATATAAAAAAAAGAAAGGAAGAAAAGATGAAGAAAACTATTTTTGCAATTTTGATGACAATGGTGGCAACTTCCGCATTTGCTGAAGCAAAATGTGAAGGGGGCGACCCTTTTGAAGGTGTCATTGACGGGCATGAATATTGCATCAGTAAGCCAAGTATGACATGGTGGGCAGCCTTTGCTTGGTGTCAACAGCAAGGACGTCATCTTGCATCCTTGCAAGAAGCATGTGCAGGATGGACTGGTGCAACAGGGAATGCGGCTTGTGCCAATCTGGTAAAAGCTGGTGGCCCGAACAAACATTGCTGGACTGCAACGCCCTACGGCTCTACTTACGCGTATTACGTGAATGCAGGTACTGGTATTGTCAACAGCTACGGCCGTTACGGCACAAACTACGCTTTATGTTATTAGTTCCCGCTTTAAAAACATACGAAAAAACGAAGTTTTTTTGTAAATTCGCGCCCGAAAATTGG
>JBJFAP010000181.1:0-6968 GCA_051887975.1 Alphaproteobacteria bacterium
TATAATTTTATGTATTTTATGGAAAATCCGGCTGAAATATTGGCTGTTTGGCATGGCGGAATGTCTTTCCATGGTGGGTTAATCGGTGTTATTATTGCCACAATTTTGTTTTGTTATAAGCAAAAAGTCAATCTGTTTATGGCTTCGGATATGTTTTGTGCGGTTGCGCCAATCGGTTTATTTTTGGGGCGGTTAGCTAATTTTGCAAACGGAGAACTTTACGGACGCATGACAACATCTGTTCCATGGGCAATTATTTTTCCGTCCGCAGGTCCTGAGCCGCGTCATCCATCACAACTTTATGAGGCTTTGTGGGAAGGTGTTGTTTTATTTGTCATTTTAAATTTGATTTGGTGGACAAGTAAAAAATATCGTTCCAGATATGGTTTTACCGCTGGTTTGTTTTTCTTGCTGTATGGGGCAGGACGTATGTTTTTGGAATTGTTCAGAGAACCGGATGCCCATTTGGGCTTTATTGCGGCAAATTTAACAATGGGACAGATATTGTGCTTACCGATGATTGTTTTGGGTGCTTGGTTAATCATTCATTCATCACCAAAAGTTCAGTTAAAGAAAATCGCAAAGGAAGAACAAAATGCTTAAACAAGAAACAAAAAAAAATTTTTTCGGACGCGTGCTTCGTCTTTGTCATTTAAAGTTGGTCGTTCCCTTGCAACGTTCGGAACATCCGCCACAATTTACAGCGCGTGGTGTTTTGGTTGGTATGATGTGGGCGATGACACCGCTTGTCGGTATTCAAATGACAACGGTTTTGATTACATGGGTCATTGCCAAAAAATTATTTAAGTGGGATTTTTCATTGCCGGTTGCATTGGCTTATACTTGGGTAACAAACGTACTTACCATGTGGCCGATTTACTATGTTTTTTACGCAACCGGAAAATTGATGATGGGCGATTTTAATATCAGTGCTTTTAGTGTTTTTGCCCAAACCGGCAGACAAGCTTTCAGTGCAGATGTATCTTTTTGGGAAATTACAAAAGCGATTTTAATTTTCTTAAAATTATTGATGGAAGATTGGGGTTTGGCAATGGCCTTGGGGTGTATTCCTTGGTCGATTGTATGGGGTTGGATTTCTTATCGACTGACAAAAAAATGGTTGTTAGGTCGTCAGGATAAAAAATCCAAAGCAAAAGAAAAACGTGCTTATTGGCATGCGTTATTACATAAAAACAAGGACAAGAAAAATGGAAACGGCAAAAAATCTGTCTGAATTTAAAAATATTCGTCATGGCTTTTGTGATAAAAATGATTCGAAAGAAGTAAAAAATCCTTTACTGTTAACGCAAATTCATTCCTATGAAGTTTTAAATCCTAAACTTATTGAAAATCCTTATGGACAGCCGGAAGGGGACGGTTGGATAACCGATAAAAAAGGTTTTTGTTTGACGGTAAAGTCAGCAGATTGTGCGCCTGTATTGATGACGGACGGCAATATTATTGCCGCTGTTCACGCCGGTTGGCGCGGCGCTTTGACGGGTGTTGTTGAATCTGCCGTTGTCAAAATGCTGAATATGGGCGCGGACGTTAAAAATATTCGCGCAGCAATCGGACCTTGTATTCATGGGCAAAGTTTTACCGTTCAAGAGGATATGCGAAAGTTGTTTGCAAAAAATGTGGATAGATTATTTCCTTATTGGGAAGGGGAAATACACTTTGATTTTGCAACTTATGTGCGATATCGGTTGGAAAATGCGGGGCTTGCTCATGAAAGTATTGAAATTATCGACATTGATACCGTTTTGGATGAAAATTACAACAGTTATCGCAGAGATCCCCAAAATCCGGCAAGACAGTATTCGTTTATTGAAAAAATCGATTAAAATTGCTTGACGAGGGCTTAATTTTTCCCTACAATCAACCTGATTCAAAATAAGGGTATAGGAAAATGAGCAACAAAAAACAAAATATCGGCAAAATTAAAGCAGTACAGGGGTCTGTTCTGGAAATCGAATTTGATAAAGATTTGCCGGCCATTTATACAGAATTAAAAACAGGCGCAAAAATGGACTTAACAGCTGAAGTACAAGGATATATCAGCGAAACGGTTGTCCGCGCTTTGGCTTTGGGACAAACACAAGGCCTTGCAAGAGGTATGGATGTGATTGATACCGGACATCAAATACAAGTGCCGGTCGGTCCTGAAACATTGGGAAGAATGTTGAATGTTTTTGGAAATCCGATTGATAAAAACGGTGCAATTAACGCGAAAGCTTTTGAATCTATTCACCAAGATCCTATTCCTTTGGATAAAAGAACAATCAGTAATCAAGTTTTTATTTCCGGTATTAAGGCCATAGATTTGCTTGCACCGATGGAACGAGGCGGAAAAGCAGGCCTTTTTGGTGGTGCCGGTGTTGGGAAAACGGTTTTAATTACCGAAATGATTAACAATATGGTCGGCCGTTATGAAGGAGTCAGTATTTTTTGCGGTGTCGGGGAACGTTCTCGGGAAGGGGAACAGCTTTATCGTGAGATGCAAGAAGCTGGCGTTTTACCAAAAACAGTGATGGTCTTCGGACAAATGAATGAAGCACCGGGAATTCGTTTCCGCGTTGCTTTATCAGCCTTGACAATGGCGGAATACTTCCGCGATAAAAAAGGACAAGATGTCTTGTTGCTGATTGATAATATTTTCAGATTCGTTCAAGCAGGATCAGAAGTTTCCGTTTTGTTGGGGCAAATCCCATCTCGAGTCGGTTATCAACCCTCTTTAGGAACAGATATTGCCGATTTGGAAGAAAGGATTTCTTCCACATCAAAAGCCGCAATTACTTCTATTCAAGCGGTTTATGTGCCGGCTGATGATTTTACTGATCCGTCCGCTGTTCATACATTCGCGCATCTTTCCAGCAGCATTGTATTGTCAAGACAACGCGCTTCGCAGGGCTTTTATCCGGCGGTAGATCCTTTAACTTCTTCTTCGAATATGCTGACACCGGCCATTGTGGGGGAACGTCATTATAAAGTTGCAACAGCAGTGCGTAAGTGTTTGGCGGAATACGAAGATTTAAAAGATATTATTGCCATGTTGGGTTTTGATGAATTGCCGGAACATGATCAAAAAACAGTTTTGATTGCGCGTAAATTGGAACGTTTCTTGACGCAACCTTTCTTTACGACGGAAAAATTTACCGGAATGAAAGGTCGTTCGGTTGATATAGAAGATACGATTGAAGGGTGCGAACGCATTTTAAATGATGAGTTCTTCTATCTTGATGAAAGCGACTTTTTTATGGTCGGGTCAATTAAGGAAGTTGTTGAAAAAACAAAAGCGAAAAAGAAAGCGTATGAAGAAAATTTAACAAAGGAAGCAGGTTAAATGAAATTGAAAGTAACATCGCCGATTGGAATCGTGTTGCGTGCCGAAATTCAAAAGATTGATTTTGAAGCTTTGGACGGGCATTTTACCATCTTGCCAAGGCATGTTGATTTCGTATCTGTTTTACCGCCCAACATTGTGTGCTATCAGACAACAGATGAGCAAATGCACTATATGGCGTGCAACCGCGGTATCTTTGTTAAGAAAGGCAATAATGTGTATTTATCTGTTCATAAGGCGGTGTTAAGTGAGAGTTTGGATGACTTATCGCAAACAATACAAGTTGAATTTAAAAACGATGATGAGCAAAGAAAAGAAGTAAATACTGCTATGGCAAAATTGGAAATCGGTTTGTCGCGTGGCTTTATGAAACTCAAAGAGGAAGCAAACAATGTCGGAATTTAATCAATTAGAAGATAAAAAAACGGAACAAATTTTGGTCAAAAAAGCCAAACAATTACAAGACAGACCGAATCGTTCAATGTATATGAATATGGGAATAGTCGGTATCTTGGGCGGTATTATGATTTTTCCTTTATTGATTGGTATTTTATTGGGCGGTTGGTTGGATGAAAAATATGAAGTTTCTTCTTTTTCTTGGCGATTAAATTTGATGATTGTCGGTTTTGTTTTGGGGTGTTATTACGCCTATCGTTGGATAAAGTTAGAAGGTATTGATAAAATTGAAAAAGAATATAAAAAAGATAAAGAAAGGTTAAAAGATAAATGACAGGGCTTTTTCAAAACATCACATTTCCTTTTTTGATTGCGCTGATTGTCGGCGGGTTTGCCTTTGGCGTTTTATTTACATGGACGCACTTTTGGGCATTGAAAAATTATGTTTTCAAAAAAGAACATTTTAAAAGAGCATTGTTTTTACTTTCTTTTGTACGCTTAGTTGTTTTTGGCTGTGTGCTGTGGTTTATTATAAACATACATAAAAATGTTTTGGATGTTTTGATTTTCTTTATCGCTTTTACAATGGCGCGTTGGTTTACTTTTTTAAAGACGAAAAGGATGCTGGAACATGGAAAAAACTTATGACATAACACGCCTTTTTGATGTTCCCGAAAAAGGAAAAGCACTGACGTTGGAACAATATGACGAAATTTATTTGTTTGAAATTTTCGGCTTTCCTGTCAATGTAACAATCGCATCCACATGGATTGTAATGGCCGTTTTGGTGGGGATATCTTTGTTGGCAACGCATCAAATGAAGACTTCTTTAAAAGTGTCGAAATTACAAACATTATTGGAAATGGTTGTCTCTTGGCTTTCCGGAGAAATTAAAGAAACAAGCGGGGATAATCCCTTTAAATATATGGGGCTTGGTTTGGCTTTGTTTATGTTTATTTTGATGAGTAATTTATTAACGTTTTTTCCGTGGTTCAGACCACCAACCGGCAGTTTGACAACGACAATTGCTCTGGCTGTCATTGTGTTTTTTGCCATTCCGTACTTTGCTATTCGAAATGCCGGTATTAAGGGGTATTTGAAAAAATTTATTGATCCCAGTCCGTATATGTTGCCGATGAATATTTTTTCAGAATTTGCTTCGACTTTTGCAATGGCGTTGCGTTTGTTCGGCAATATGTTGTCGGGAATTTTATTTGCGTCTGTTTTGACATCGTTTTTACCGTTTTTTGTGCCTTTATCAATGCAGGTTTTAGGATTGCTGACCGGTTCGATACAGGCATATATTTTTGCTTTGCTTGCGGTTGTTTATACATCATCTGTTTTGCCCGAGCAAGCAAGTGATCATAACTTAACAAAAGAAAGGAAATAAAAATGGAAAGTTTAGCTTTAATTGGTGCTTTATCAGTGTTGGGGGCCTGTATCGGTATGGGAATTGGTGCTATCGGTTCTGCTATCGGTGAAGGACAAGCAGCCGCGGCCGCATTACAAGCGATGGCGCAACAACCGGATGAGGCAAGCCGTATTCGTTCATCGGCATTTGTGTTTATTGCTATGGTAGAAACAACAGCTTTGTACACATTGTTGGTTGTGATGTTGGCCTTATATGCAAATCCATTCTGGAATGCTTTGTTTGATAAACTTTATAAATAGGAAAAACTAGATGGGAATTGATTGGTTGACTTTACTTGCGCAGATTATCAATCTGTTGATTTTAATTTGGCTTTTGAAAAAATTCCTGTATAAGCCGATGTTGAAGATTATTGAACAAAGGCAATCGTTAATTGCAACCGAAATTCAACAAGCAAAGGATGCAACAAAAGAGGCGGAAGCTCAATTGGCCGAATACCAAAAAAAAGTCGCTGATTTTGATTTAAAACGCAACGCTTTGTTTCAAGAAGCAATGGAAGAAGCAAATTCTTTTAAAGAAAAATTGACAGGGGAAAGTAAGCAGGCCATTCAAATGTCCAAGAAAAATTGGCAACTGGAATTATCGCAAGAAAAACAATCTTTTGATGAAGGATTACAAAACGCCATTATTACAAACTTTAAAGTTTTTGCAAGTGATGCTTTACATGATATGGCGGATGAAAGTTTGGTATCGCGTATTGTTGCCAAGTTTTATGAACAGATGGATAAAATGTCCGCTGCCGAACGTAAAAAATTTGCTGATTCTTTAAATCAAACAAAGAAAGTTATTATTGAAACGGATGAAGTATTGGATAAGAAAACAAAAGATGTTTTAAAAACATATATTTTAAAATGGTGTAATGTGAAAGATAAAACAATAAAATTCGACTATAAACAAAATCACGCATTGATTTGCGGACTTTCTGTAAAAACAGGGGAACAAATGATTTCGTGGAATTTAGCAGCTTATCTGGAAGAATTTAAAAACAATATGGATGCGGCTTTTGCCGAGTTGTTGCACAGAAGTTAAAGGGAGTGTATAAATGCTGACAAAAAAAGATATCGCAACAAAAGCAATTGAAAAGGGGGTTAAAAATACAAATCCCGTTTTAAAGCAACAAGAAGTTTCTGTGATTGAATCTATCAATTCCGGAACGGCAATGGTATCGGGCTTAAGTCATGTTCAAATGAACGAATTGTTGACTTGTGGAAATGGCGTTTCCGCAATGGTGCAAACACTCAATGAAAATAATGTCGGTATTGTATTTTTGGATAATCCGCAAACATTAAAAGCGGGAGATAAAGTCATTCGCACGGAACGCATTTTGGACGTGCCTGTCGGTGAAGATTTGTTGGGGCGTGTTATCAATCCTGTCGGTAAAGCTTTGGATAATAAAGGGGCTATTTCACAAAAAAAACGCCGCCCGATAGAGGTGGATTCTTATCCGATTATGGACAGAGCGCCGGTTGATGAACCTTTGCAAACGGGATTGAAGGCAATCGATTCTTTTACGCCTATCGGCAAAGGGCAACGTGAACTGATTTTGGGCGACCGCCAAACGGGTAAAACAGCGATTGCTATTGACGCGATTATCAATCAAAAGGATACAAATGTTATCAGCATTTATTGCGCAATCGGACAAAGAGCATCCGCCGTTGCAGATGTAATTGCAAATTTAAAAAAATATGAAGTAATGCAAAATTGTGTTGTCGTTGTTGCAACGGGCGATGATGAGGCCGGTATGCAATACATAGCACCTTATGCGGCAACGTCTGTCGGGGAGTATTTTATGGAGCAGGG
>JBJFAP010000182.1:0-6889 GCA_051887975.1 Alphaproteobacteria bacterium
TAGAAGGTATTTTAACAGCTCCCGCCGTTGTCAAACGCGCAAACGCATTAGGTGTTGATATGCCCATTTGCCAAACAGTTAATGCTGTTTTATTTGAAAATATGCCGATTAAAGAAGCGATGAACGACTTACTCAGTCGCCCTTTCAAAGATGAATGGTTTCAACTTTAATCCAAAGATCTTAAGCGCGCCTCTTGCGCCAACGTTTGCATTTGCGCAAGCTTAAGTTGTTCGCGAACTTTCAAGCGTTCAATTTGAATTGCCGCATGATAGCGTTCTCTTTCGTCCAAATAACGCTTGCGCAATTCATTTAAACGCGCGCGCATTTGTGCTTTTTGAATTGTCTTGTTTGCATATTCAATCATATAATTTTGTAAAGTATTATCAATTTTATTTGCCATGTTCAAAAACGCCTGTTCAGCCGCTTTATCGTTCATACCGAAAGCCTGTTGTCTGAAACGCCCGAACAAAATGGCAGATCTTTTGCTTTTAGGATTCAATTCCATCGCGCGCCGATACGCTTTATCAGCCAAATGAACATCATAAACGCCAACCATTAACGCCATATGCAAAGACAAAGCAGACGCTTCTTTTTTTGTATATTGTTGTAATAATTTATCCTTTAAATTAAACAAGATTTTTTGCTTTAAAACCAACTGACTATGAATTAAATTGACCGCCTTGTAAGGGCGGCCGTCAGATAATTCTTTTAAAGCAAACAACCAATCTCTTTTATTTGATGATGTTTCGGACAGCACTTGTTGCGCAACCATATCCCTGAAAAAACGAATGGATTCAATAATGGGTAAAACATCTATTAAAGCCAATTTAGCGGGTAATAATTTAACAATTTGCGAATCGGACAGACCTTCACCGACAGCTGATGCAATTTGACGGAATAAATCAAAACTTATCCCATTTTCCAAATTCGGTTTAGCCTTAATTTCTTTTGCTTGCTTAAAAACTTCTTTAACTTCGTCCAATTCCTGTTTTTCATCCAAATCCATATACTTGTGCCAAAAGTGCATACGCAATCCTTCGGAAGATTCAAAGAAAGAAACGCGGAATCGCCCAATCAACCACTTATAAATAATTTTCAAAAGAATAAAAGAAATTGTCAGCGCAAAAAGCCACAAGATATAACGCAAATAAATAACGTATTCAAACAAAGCATCGTGTAAATGTTCTTTAATCTTACCAAAGCGTTCGATAATACCATCCAACCACAACAATGGTCGTTCCATAACAGAAAAATCACTTAACCAAATTCTTACCTTTTGCCAAAGGGTCAGATGCTCTAACAATGAAAACCTCCCCGCTGTTTGACTCCATCATACCACAAAAAAAGCATCTTTTCCACATAAAAATGTACTTTTTTAACAATTTGTTAATAAAACAGGCTCAAAATAACCCCAAAACACAAGAATCTTCAGCGGGGAAAAAATGTTAAAAAACGAATTGTCTTATAAAGATTTGTATCGCACATGTTCTTTAAAATCATTGGCTTTTAAAACAACAAAAGATGTCGAAAACACATCAGAAGTTATCGGACAAGAAAAAGCCATTGAAGCCATTTTGTTTGCACTTAATATGCCCGATGACGGATACAATGTTTTTTGCTTGGGCTCTGAAGGCAACGGCAAAAAAAGTCTTGCCCTGCAACTGACCAAAAAGGAAGCTCTTTCCAAAAAAGCGCCTGATGATTGGTGCTACGTCAACAATTTTGATTTTGCGCATAAACCAAAGGCTGTTCGCTTACCGACAGGAAAAGGACGCGCTTTTGGAAAAGACATTGAAAAATTCATCAATGAAGCGTTAAATATTTTGCCGTCTATTTTTGAAGATAATAAATACAACAAACAAGTTCATATGATTCAAGAACGCTTCAAAAATCAGCGTGAAGAATATTTTGCTCAATTACAATCCTTGGCAAAAGGCAAAAAGAATGTCGCCATTTTACGTATGCCGACAGGATTAGTTGTTGCACCGACCAAAGACGGGGAAGTTTTAACGCCCGAAGTTTTTGACACACTTCCGAAAGCATCGCGCAAACGCATCTTGGAACAAATGAGTGAAACACAAGAAAAATTGCAAGATGCCATTAAAGAAGTTCCAAAATGGGAAAAAGAAGAAAAAGAGCAAATTAACACCTTAAACGAACAAATGACTTACGATGCGGTTAAAGGGTTAATTGCTGATTTACTGCGTAAATACGAAGATATTCCTGACGCAAAAGCATATATTGAAGCTATGGAAGCGGATATTGTCGAAAACGTTGCATTGTTCCTTGATGAACAAACCGAAGAAGAAGACGCCTTGTCAACATTCATCAAAAAATCAAAGAAAAATTCCTTGATTATGGACAGATACAAAGTCAATGTCTTTATTCATCACAGCACAAGGCAATCAGCCCCGGTTATTTACTTGGAACATCCGAACTTACCGAACCTTGTCGGACGTATGGAAAGAATGCAACATTTTGGAACACTCACAACGGATTTCAGTTTGATTAAACCGGGGGCATTACATCTTGCGAACGGTGGTTTTTTAATTATAGAAGCAAAGGATATTTGTTCTCATCCGGCCGCATGGGAAAGTTTAAAACGCGCTTTGCGTTCCAAAAAAATCAATATCGAATCGGCAGAAGAAGAAGCCGGCGTTATTAGCACAACGACATTAGAGCCGGAACCCATTCCTTTGGATATAAAGGTTTTGTTGATTGGCGATAATGATTTGTATTATGCTTTATCGGAAAACGATCCGGACTTTGCGAAGTTATTCAAGGTCGAAGCTAACTTTTATCACAAAATTGAACGCAATGATGAAAACATTGAAAAGTACGTTGCTTTAATGGCCATGTTAGTACAAAAATATAAATTAAAAGCTTGTTCAAAAAATGCGTTAGAACGTTTGATTGAATACGCTTCGCGCGTTTGCGAAGATTCTTATAAATTAACGACTCGGCTTTCAAAAGTGTCAAATCTGATGAAAGAAGCGGATTATTTGTCGCGTATGGAAAAAAGCGCACTGATTGAACGTCGCCATATAGACGGAGCTATTCAAGCGCAAATCAACCGATCCAACAATTTGCATAAAAACGCATTGGATAACATTAAAAACGGAATTTTAATTATCAAAACGACAGGGCAAGAGGTCGGACAAATCAACATTTTGGCTGTGCAAGAGTTCGGACAAATTCGATTTGGTCGTCCGTCCCGATTAACCTGTCAAGTATTTTTAGGCAACGGACGAATCGTTGATATTGAACGTGAAGTTGATTTGGGCGGACCTTTGCATTCAAAAGGCGTTTTGATTTTATCTTCCTTTTTGTCGGCGATGTTCGGACAAAACGAACGGTTATCTTTTAACGCCAGTTTAGCCGTTGAACAATCTTACGGGCCCATTGATGGCGACTCGGCATCTTCTGCGGAATTATATGCTTTGTTGTCTGCGCTGTCCAAACAACCGATTAAGCAAGGTATTGCCGTTACGGGATCTGTCAATCAGCTGGGGCAAGTGCAAGCCATTGGTGCGGTCAACGAAAAAATTGAAGGCTTCTTTGATGTTTGTAAAATTCAAGGATTAACGGGTGAACAAGGCGTTATTATTCCCAAAACAAACGTTCGCAATTTAATGTTGCGTGAAGATGTTGTGAGTGCGGTTCAAAACGGTCTTTTCCACATTTTTGCCGTATCAACGATTCAAGAAGGAATTGAAATTTTAACCGGAATACCGGCCGGTACGGCCAATAAAGCGGGTGTTTATCCGAAAAATTCTGTCTTTGGGAAAATCACAAAGGAATTGCACCGATTGTATAAAGCCGCCAATAAAAATAAAGTGAAAGATTGATTTTGGCAAGGCCGTCATTCTGAACCCCTTTTTTTCCCGTCATTCTGCCCCTCCTCTTTTTGTCATACTCTTGACTTGTTGCGAGTATCCATACGGATTGGATTCTTCGCTAAAGCTTCACAATGACATAATAAAAAAAAGTGTGTCATACTCTTGACTTTTGCGAGTATCCATAACAATGCGGATGTGGATTCTTCGGGGCTAACGCCCACTCAGAATGACAATTGGCTTTTCTTGGATTCTTCGCCTACGGCTCAGAATGACATAATAAAAAAAACCGCACAAGACTGACGTAATAAAAAAATGAAAAATAATATTTTTTTTAACTTGTCATTAACCATTATTATGTATAGAATTGATCTATAGAAAATTTATGGGTGATACTATGTTTGTAAAACAAAGTCAAAATTTAAGCGTTTTTGCTTTCGAAACCGAAGTTTCGAAAGGGGCTTATAAACTCACTTCCACCCTGCAGGAAAATAAGGATTTAACTTACTTTCAGCGTTTTTTATGTTTAGCCGATAGTAATATATCGGGCGATTTATCATATTCTTTTTGTTTTCAGAAAAAAATGAATACAGGAGTATTTGACCAGATTCTCTTCTGTGTTCATTCTTTTTTGAAAAAAGCTTTTGCTTTATTCGAAAAAGTCAGGGGAGGTCGAGTTTTGACCAGATTCTTTGGTTTCCCTTTGGATTTTAAAAATATACGCGCGCGCATATTTTTAAAAGGTATTGTTATTTAATGTTTTTTTTAGAAAGGATTACAAAAATGAAAAATTTACAAAATGGTCGTTCAATGATTGAAATGTTGGGTGTTTTGGCAATTATCGGTGTTTTGTCCATCGGTGGTTTGGCCGGTTATACAATGGCTATGAACCGTCATAAAGCAAATGTTTTGCTTGATGATGCCATGAAATGTGGTACAATTGCTCAAACCACTCATGAAGATACTGCGTTTAATGCAGTGGCCTGTAGCAATGGTTCATTACTAGGAGCAAGTGCTGCCTATGCATCATATGGCACCGTAACAGTTACCCGCGCTGCACTCGCGGACGGAGTACAGGCGGACACGACAGTCACAATTACTCCAACAGCAGACGGGGTTAGAGATGCTATTCGTAGTCGTACAGGTGTAACTGCTGGCAATTCTTTTACATACAATATGGATACACGTCAGTGGACTTCATAGTCTGAAAACGGATTATAATGAAAAAGCACTCCTGAATAAGGAGTGTTTTTTTGTGGTTATAAAAAAACGTCATTTAGAACCCTTTATGGGTGAAGAATCCATAAATGCTCTGGAATGTGGATTCTTCGCTAACGCTTCAGAATGACGATTTACCTTTTTACCGTCATTCTGAGGGAATGGAACGACTGAAGAATCCATGCCTTACCGTCATCCTGAACCCTTTTTTTCCCGTCATCCTGCCCCCCTTTTTTTTCCCGTCATTCTGAACCCCCTTTTTTCCCGTCATTCTGAACCCCTTATGGGTGAAGAATCCATTTTATACAATGCGGATGTGGATTCTTCGGGGCTAACGCCCACTCAGAATGACAATTGGCTTTTCTTGGATTCTTCGGGGCTACCGCCCACTCAGAATGACAAAGTAAAAGATGCCTCAAAACGACCGAAGAATCCAAAAGCACCACCCATTCGGACGGTGCTTTCGGTTGTTATGTAAAAGTATAAAAAGGATTCGATTTAACTTTTAATGTACACTGACCGCAGTTAAATCATGTTGCGAAACGATTGCCAAAGCAACATCTCGATTTTCTGCATAGCCGATACGCGTCCCTTCCGCGCCATATATTGACCACATCGGCGAATTGTCAATCATATCTTGCTTGACATAGGCGATGTCTTCAATTCCCCATTCTGCAAAATCATCGTCATACATCAATTCACATTCAATTAAAGATTTTTGTTTCATTTTTTGCTCTCCTTTGTTTTATGAGGCAACGTTAAACTTTTTTCCGGTGGCGTAATTTCAATTTTAGTTATCGATCGCATCGGTTCGACCTTTAACAAATTGATATGCAATAAACCTTTATCCATAAAAGCACCTTCGACTTTCATACCGGATGCCAACATAAATGATTTTTGAAACCCTCTGCCCGCTATACCGCGATAAATATACCTTTTTTCTTGATTTTGAACAGGCGAACGACCGCGAATAATCAAATGATTATCTTCCACAGACACATCCAAGTCATCTTCCCCATATCCCGCAACCGCCAAAGAAATACGCAATTCGCTGTCGCTTAATTGTTCAATATTATACGGAGGAAATCCGTCCGCAACTTTTGACACTTGATCCATTAAATGTTCCAAGTTTTCAAAATCCAACATAAACGGTGTGTACGGTAAACGCGTCATGATTTGATACTCCGTTTCAAAAACTCAACAGATTGTGCAATCTCTGCGTCTGTTTTAATTAAGCTTTCTATCGTGCGAATCGCATGAATGATTGTTGAATGATCGCGCCCGAAAGCAATACCAATCTCTGGCAAAGACTTGCTTGTTAATTCTTTTGCCAAATACATAGCGATTTGCCGCGGACGAGCAATATTGCGATCACGTCGTGTTGATTTCAAATCCGAATCTTTGACCATAAAATGATTGCAAACTTGCTTTTGGATAGCGTCAATCGTAATTTCTTTTTCGCAACAATTCAACACATCCTTTAATATCATTTGCGTTGTCGCCAAAGTAATCGGTGTATTTAAAAACTCGGCATTTGCAATCAATCGCTTCAAAGCACCTTCCAATTCGCGCACGTTCGTTGTCATTTTTTCCGCCAAAAAAGCAATCACATCTTTGGGTATTGCCACACCCCATTGTTCCGCTTTGGATTGTAATATACCGATTCGCATTTCATATGTTGTCGGATAAATATCAACAATCAACCCTTGCGCCATACGGGTACGCAACCGGTCTTCGATTCCTTTTAATTGCAACGGCGATGAATCAGAAGACAACACGATTTGCTTTCCTTGTTCGATGAGGGCATTAAATGTATGGAAAAATTCGCGTTGCGT
>JBJFAP010000183.1:0-6854 GCA_051887975.1 Alphaproteobacteria bacterium
GTCATTAAATGAAAAAAGCGTTGTTTTTAATCATTGCTGCCATTTTGGCGGGATATATCGCATTTTATCTTCAAACAAAAAGGGCGGTTTCTTCCAACAAAATAGATGATGCGCATATTTATTTCTTTTATCAGGAACGTTGCGGTCATTGTCATCATGCACGCGATTACATCAAAGAAAAATATCCGACTTTGGCGGTTGAATACCGCGATATTATGATCAAAGAAAATTTGGCGGACTTTGTGGCGTGTGCGAAAAAATTTAATTTACCTGAAAAACAATTAGGAACGCCGCTTATTTGTATGGGACAAAAAGTCATTATGGGTTGGGGGAAAGAAGACCCAAGCCGCTTTGATGCGTATGTAAAACCGTTTTATAAATAACAGGGCAGGTATCGTTTTAAACTTCAATCAATTCGTATTGACGCGAGCCAATGCCAATTTGTTCAGCGTATTCTAATTGATGTAAACCTTCGCGCGATTCAATGCGTTCTTTTAAGTCGTGCAACTCTTCTGCCGGCAATTGATACACCATATCAATGGATGCTTGATCTATTGCCAAAATGTCTTTGGACGCCAAAATACCAATGTCGCGCGCTTTCGGTTCTGCTGCGCTGATACCGGCGCAATCGCAATCAACGGACATACGGCGTAAAACATTGATAAAAGTAATGTGTGGCGCAAAATGATCAATTGTTGCTTTGGCGGATTCTACCATATTTTCCATAAAGCCTTTTCCCATTAACCATTTGCTGTAATCATCCGCATCAGACGTAGCGTGTACTTGTTTCTTGCCGATTTGCCCGTCAGCGCAACCGATGGCAATGTTTTTAATAGAACCGCCGAAACCGCCCATCGTATGGCCTTTGAAGTGAGTCAACACAATCATTGAATCATAATTTGTCAAATGTCCGCCCATAGAAATTTCTTTGAAGTGCTTTCCACCAATGACGGGAAAATTAACCGTTCCTTCTTCATCCAAAATATCTACATCTGAAATTTCATCCCATCCGTTGATATGGATGGTTTCGCGATGATCTTTTGTCGTATAGCGATGACCTTTATATAAAGTGTTTGTGTCGGCCAAACGGCTGTTGGGAACTGCATCCAATAAGGCCTTTACCATATCGCGGGGCAAAATATTCGGTCCATGCGGTTCGCCGGTATGAAACTTCACAACGACTTTACCGTTAATATCATCATTGACGTTATTGTAAACTTTCAATAATCCTTGAGGGGTTAAATCACGCGTAAAATAAACTTTTGACATTTTTTATCCTTCTTTCAAGCTGATTTTATCAGATTATTCAAAAAAATCAATGAAATTTGTAAAGCTTTTTTTGTACAAAAAAACACCGCCCTTTCGGACGGTGCTTGGTGAAAGAAAGAAAAATGTTAAGGATAAACTTGTTTTAAAGTTGCTTTTGCTGTGTTGCTGACATCGACCGTTGTTGCATAACGGTGATATGCACATTTAGGGGTATCCTTTGCCTCTGGAAGGCATACTGCGCTGGCAACATAGTAAGAACCGGCCGGCAATCCTTCAAATTTAAACGACCCATCCTTTGTTGTTTTGACTTTCTTGTTAAAATCATATGCACGCGGATTGGGAGCTTGCAAATTTTCTCTGCCTGCCCAGCCTCTTTGATACCATTCATCAGAATAATTTGTTTTCGGATTGATGAAAACTTCTGCGTTTTCAAAACATTTAACAGTTCCATCCTTTAATGGCAAACATAACTTTCCTTCAATGACGGCATTTCCTTTTGCGGCATACGGGGCATATTGTTTTTCATCAAAGACAACATTTCTTTTTACCGGTGGTGGACAACGTAAGGCCGGTACGTTATTTTTCGATTGCTTATTTACTCTTTGTACAGAACGATTTCTTGTTGGACGTCTGACAGACCTTCTTCGACCGTGTTGAATGGATGATACAGATTGCGTGATGTGTGTTTTTTCACGAAATTCAATTGTGTAATTATAGAAAATGACCATTCCGGCAATCAATTCGGCATATAAGACAATGAACATTAAAATAAAGACAGCATAAAAGCAATTGGAAACTTCACGTGTGTTTTTCTTTTTTTCCTGAACAGGTGTTGTCTTTGGTGCAACTTCTTTTACTGGTTGTTTTTCAACAACTGTTTGTGTTGCTGTGGATTCTTTTTTTACTTTTGGTGTTGCAACAACTTCTTTCGATGCCGTTTTTTTGGCGGCAACTTTCTTTTGTGCGGTTTTCTTTTTTGTTGACATTATCATATCTCCTATCTATTAAAACATACAAACATTTTAAATGTCGATTTTGGCATTGTCAAGCAATTTATCAGAATGTGTTTCTATGTCATTTTCCAAGCGATCCATAAAGGCTTGCTTGTCCATTCCGGGTTCTATCGGTGGCAAAAATTCAAATGTCGCTGTTCCGGGAATCCTTTTAAATGAATTTTTGGGCCAAAAAAGACCTGTATTTAAGGCAAGAGGCACGACAGGGACTTGACATTGCTTATAAATCAAAGCAAGCCCTGTGTGATAATTTGTTTTTGTTCCCGGCTTTGTCCTTGTCCCTTCCGGAAAAATAATAATATTAAATCCGTCTTTCAATCGTTTTTGTGAAATATTGAGCATCTTTTTTAACGATTTTGTTCCCTGATTTCTGTCAATGGGAATGCACCCTGTTTTAATGAAATACCAACCGGCAATCGGTAAAAACAAAAGGGACTGCTTTAAAACATAAACCGTATTCGGAACTAACATATGCAACAATACGGTTTCCATCGCTGATTGATGTTTTGCCGCAACAATATAGCCTTGTTTTTTGGGTAAGTTTTCCAAGCCTTTGATGTCAACTTTGATGCCGACAACCCAACGCAGTAAAAATCGATTGCCGATACACCACCATTTGGGGACAAAAAGCATTTTCTTTCTGGGCAAAACAAATGTCCACATTAAACCACCGATGACAATTAATGCGTGAAGGTAAAACAGCGGACAAAATATAAGGGATCTGGTCCACATAATCATTTTTTTCATAAGAAAATTCTCCTGATTTGAAATTGAATATAACGAATGATAAACTTATTGTATTCGACAAAGACTAACCATGCACTGCGTGAACGAATCCAATGTTCCTGCTGTTTTAAAAAAACAGAAACCGGATAGACTTTCAGATCCGGTGTTTGTTTGGAAATTTCGAATAAACTGCGCGGCATATGATAAAACGAAGTTACCAATAAAGCAGATTTAACTTGTTGCTGTGCTATCCAATCTTTTATTGCTAATGCGTTTTGAAACGTGTTATCTGCGGAATAATCCAAGTAAGTTGATTCTTTTAAAATGTCTTTTTGCTCATAGAGCAATTGTTGCGGAGAAACGCTGTCATTGACCCCTGTTATAAAAAGCAAAGGCGCGCGCCCTTTTTGCAACAAATCGAATCCCGTTTGTAATCTGTCCGCACCACCGGTTAAAACGACAACAGCATCTGCTTTTTGATTCACATCCGTTTGCAGGGAACACGCATAAAAAGCAAAAACAAAAAAGCCGAAAAACCAACAGACAAAAAGAATAATAAAACTGTATAAAACAAAAGGTTTTAAAAACATTAAAAAGCCCTCAATTTCTTAAATGCAGTCAATAATGCGGTAATGAAAGCTAAAGCCCCAACGATAAAAGGCAGAGTACAAACACAAATCCATTGCATCTTGTTTAATGCGCCAAAAGTAAACAGCGAATCGTTTTGACTTTCCACCAATGTGATGACGATTAAAACAACAGGCAAAGAAAATAAAAAACCGATTATACCGCCCAAAAAGCTTTTCCAAAATGCATGAAAGGCAACGTTAAAAGCAATCGTAAAATCTTTCGCCCCCATCATTTGTAATAAATTTAATGTACCGGATTGAACCAATAATCCCGACCGAGTCGTATAAATAACCGTAAAAGCGGTCGTTAAAATTAAAAGCGTTAAAATAATCAAAATTGTTTTTTGAATGCCCCCCGCAATGTCAATCAGGTTTGAAAGCCATATTCTGTGCGAATCAACTTGTGCATAAGGCGCAATCGCATTTAATTCTGTTTTAAACATATCCAATGAAAAAGGAACACTTTTATCCAACTTCACATCCACTAATTTAGGAATGGGCAATTCGTTAATTTGAGATAATTCCCCAAGCCACGGATTCATCAATTTATCCATTTCTTCATTTGTTAAAACATGGAAATTAACGACAAAAGGTTGTTGCTTTAATAATTCTGTAATTTGGGTTAATTCCTTTAAAGCGGCTTCTTCGCGGTTGACTCCGGTTAAATCGTATGTCGGTTGTTGAATCGTAAGCGAGCCGGAAATAACATTATTCCAATGATTGATAATGTTATTCATACTGATTGACGCAAATAAAGTCAACGCCGCAACAAACGTCATTAACATTGTAATCCACGATAAAAAGAACGGCGATGTTTGCTTTAAGGGTAATTTAATCTGAAATGCTTTGCTCATTTTTTACCTCTTTTTTTTGTGCTGATAATTCAATTAACGGTTGGATAATTTCAACTTCACCGTTGTTTAAATGGATTTGCGGTTTGTTAAATTCTCTGACCAAAGATTGATTGTGTGTAGCGATGACTAACGTTGTGCCGAGTTTGTTTAATTCAACGAACAAATGTAAAATACGCGCTGCCATGGCATCATCAACATTGCCGGTCGGTTCGTCGGCAAGAAGCAAGTCCGGTTTGTTAATAACGGCTCTGGCAATGGCAATACGTTGTTTTTCTCCGCCCGAAAGAGCAGGGGGGTATTCTTTTTTGCAATCTTCCAATCCGACCCAAGCCAACAATTCGGAAACGCGGCGTTTTATTTCGCGCTCACTCATGCCCATAATGCGTAGCGGCAAGGCGACATTATCAAAAGTTGTCAGTGTGTCAAGCAGGCGAAAATCCTGAAAAACAACGCCGATTCGCCTTCTGAAAAGCGGTAATTTGGAAGGTTTTACCAAAGACATATCCTTTCCGAACAATTGCAATCTGCCACTTGTCGGGCGTTGGTCAAGATACATCAAGCGAAGCAACGAAGTTTTCCCCGCTCCGCTTGGACCTGTTACAAAATGAAAAGATCCTTTGTCCAATGAAAATTGAACGTTTTTCAAAACAGTATGACCGTTATCGTATTTCAAAAAAATGCGGTGAAAGTCAACAATCGGTAATAAGTCAAATAAAGGTTGCATTTTGAATGAAAATCCTTGTCAGTTTTAAAATTATCGTTTATAGTAATCATATTAACGGATTTTTTTTAAAAGGCAAGAAAGATGTTAATAAAATGTAAAAATTGTTCAAAAAACTATGATGTATCGGAAGAAAAATTACGTGCTGTTCAGCCCCGTTTTTTCAAGTGTTCCGCTTGCGGATGTATGTTTGAAACAGGGATAAAAAACAAACAACTGCAAAACATAATGCCTTTAGCGGAAAATTTTACCGAACAACCAAATACGCTTGCCACGTCAAAAGGGGTAAATGAAAATGCGGATTCACATATTTTTGAGCCGGTTAAAATAAAAAAACAAATGCCATGGTCAAAAATTGTTGTCGGTATGTGTGCTTGCATCACAACGGTTATTTGTGTTTTATGTATGATAACGGTTGCGCGTCTTTATTTAATTGCGCCGGCAAAAACGCCGATACAAAGCAAGGATTTTTCTTTTAATAACACGCAATTTTATTTAACGGATAAGAATAATTTATTAATTCAAGGAAACCTTTTAAATAAAACAAAAGAAATAAAAAAAGCGCCGTTTGTTTTGATTTTGATTAAAAATAAAAAGGAAAAGGAATTGCTTCGTCAATATAAAAGCATTAAAAGGCAAACATTGGATGCACAGGAACAAATCCCTTTTTATATCGGTGTTGAAAATATTCCGTCAGATTCTTTTAAGGTTGAAATTTTAACAGAGGAACGCGCATGAGAAACTTTTTATATATTCTGTTTTTTGTTATTTGCTCTCGGCACGCTTTTAGTGCGTGTGTGATTGGGGACGCTTTGTGGCAAGCAAAGCAATACACAAAGGCAATTTCAACTTATGAACAATGTGCTTATGATAAAAATGATGCGGTTGCGCAATACCGATTGGCAATGCTTTATTTGAACGGAAATGACAATGTCAAACAAGATATTAAGCAAGCACTTTTCTTTTTCCGACTTTCGTCAGAAAACGGCTATGCACCGGCACAAAGAGAATTGGCAAAATTACTTGATACATTGGAAAATTTGGGTGATGTTGGAAAGCAAGGAATTATCGCGTGGAAAAATTTGATGGAGCCGATGGGTTTCAATTGCAATATACCGGCATTTTCTTGGGCGTTGCTTGCAGCGGAAAAGCAAGAAAACAAATGGTTTTATCCGACCGAGCAACGTTTTGATGAACAAGCTGCGCAATTGGTTGATGCTTGGACAAAACAAAAAGGACAAGATCAAAAAAGACAAGCCGCAGAAAAAGCCATCGAATGGAAACAAATCAGATTGCTTAAAAGCGCGAAAACACTTTTGTCTGATACCGAATATAGGGATTTTTTAAAAGTGTTGACATCAACGGAAAAAGGGCAGGCTGCACGTTCTCGAAAACAGCATGCAACGGAAAAATTAAAACAAATATGGAAAGCGAAAAAAGGACAATGAAAAAAGTATTTATGACGACAATGGGTTGTCAAATGAATGTGTATGACAGCCGCCGAATTTTAGACGCATTAAAGGCTTTGGGTTTTGAAGAAGAACAAGATGCGCAACAAGCCGACCTTTTGATGATAAACACGTGCTATATCCGCGAAAAAGCCTCAGATAAAGTTTTTTCTTTGTTGGGGCGGTATCATGAA
>JBJFAP010000184.1:0-6748 GCA_051887975.1 Alphaproteobacteria bacterium
AACCTATTCCAAATGGCTCGACTTATTGCGACAAAGCTTTATTTTGTTGACATCCACTTTGTTAAAGTGGGTGGATGTTAGAAACCTATTCCAAATGGCTCGACTTATTGCGACAAAGCTTTATTTTGTTGACATCCACTTTGTTAAAGTGGGTGGATGTTAGAAACCTATTCCAAATGGCTCGACTTATTGCGACAAAGCTTTATTTTGTTGACATCCCCCCCATGGAGAGTAGAAATCGACACAATTATTTTCGGTCGTTATGCAAGCGACCAATAAGGATAGGTTTTTTATGCTCTTGTTATTTACGAACAATCGCAAATAACGTGTGTATCACAAAGGATTTGAAAAGCAGCAAAAAATCCACTATCACAGAGCAGGGGAAAATGTTTAATTAAACTTTATCCGTTATTTTTTGATTGAACCATACAACGGCGTGATAATTTTTGTCGATGTTGTTTTAACCGGAATAGGGTTGTATTTAATTTTGGCGGACATTTCCGTTGTTTTTTTGGCTTTTGCCGCTGGCTTTTCCTGCTTTTCAGGTGCCGGTTTTGCCCCTGATTTTACGGCAGGTTTTTCAACCGTTTTAGCAACCTGCTTGCTTTCTTTTTTTTCCACCGGCTTTGCGACTATTTTTGCAACGGGTTGTGTCTTTTTTTGCACAACGGGCCTATTGACCGGTTTTACGATAACCTTTGTTGCTGCTTTTTTTGCCACTGCTTTTTGTGCCGGTTTTTTTGCTGCTGCTTGCATTTGGGCACAAGCTTTGTACCAAATTTCTTCATCTTTTCCTTCCGGACAACCTTCTTTTTCCCAAATATAATAGGCGGCTGTGCGGATTTGTTCTATATTTTCGTGTGTCATTTTTTTGTTTCTCCTCGTAATATTACAAGGATAACTATAACAGCGTTTTAATCTTTTACAAGTGTTTTTTTTATTTTTTATAAAAAAAACCTCCGACTTTTCGGAGGCTTTTTTGAAACTTTAAACTCTTATGCTGTTTTTTGAGCTTTTACAAGACGTTTTTTGATGCCTTTTGCTTCTTCCGTTAAGCGGCTGTTCGGCGTGGACATTAAATAATTATCCAAGCCACCGTTGTGTTCAATTGTACGCAATCCGTGAGAAGAAACACGCAAGTGAACAATATTACCCAATACTTCACTGAGTAAAGAAACACTTTGCAAATTCGGCATGAAACGGCATCTTTTTCTGTTTCTTGCATGACTTACCGTATTACCGGTTTGTACACCTTTTCCTGTTATTGGACAACGTTTTGCCATTTTCTTAATTCCTTTCTTTTGAATAACTTAACGCACTTGAGGCTCTCTTTTACACCATTTTTTATAAAAAGTCAATACTTTTTTTTAATTTTTTATAAAAACTTGATTAAAAGAAAACTGCCAATCAATAAAAACGCAAATAAAACAGATAACCAGCCTAAATTTTTTTCAATATATTCTTTCATCGGTTTGCCCCATTTGTACAGCAGCCACGCAATGAAGAAAAAACGAATCCCGCGTGCCAAAACGGATGCAATTGTAAAAATCCCCAAATTTAAATGAACTGCACCGCTGGCAATGGTAATAATTTTGTATGGAAAGGGGGTTAATCCCGCCATAAAAACAATGCTTGCTCCGTATTGATGATACCATTGTTCGAATTGATGAAAAGCGTCAATCATTCCCCATTTTGTCAAAATCGGATTAAGAACTGCGCCATCCAACAAATACCCGATGGCATATCCCAAATACCCGCCCAGAACACTGGCTGTTGTGCAATATAAAGCAAGTCTGAAAGCTTTTTGTCTTTGTGCTAAAACCAGCGGAATTAAAAATATATCAGGCGGAATCGGAAAAAAAGAACTTTCAACAAAAGATACAATGACCAAAGCCCAAACAGCATTATTTTTTTTGGACATATTCATCGCCCAATCATAGCAAGATTTTATTATTTTATTATACTGTTGCTTTATCATATTTACCTTATACACGAACTTGACATAAATTGAAACAATTATTTTAAAATTTATACTTGACACGACTGTTTTTATTTTATAATGTATGGATTATACAACTAAAAATTACAAGGAGGTAAAATGAGTATTTACAATTGGTTTAATCGCAAAAGTGAAAAACAAAAGAAAGTTGTTCAGATTCCGATTCAATGTTGCCAAGAAAAAAGCAAAGCCTTGCCGATTCATATCAGCAAAACAAATCGAATTAAACTGGACAAAACAATTGTTGATGCTTTAGGAGGAATGGACAATATCGAAAGTTTTTGCCCCGTCCCCAATTCAAGACGGATACGTCTGACTTTAATCAATCCGTCTTTGATTGACAAATATTCATTGGAACAAATCGATATGCACCTTTGTATGCGAATCGGCAAAAAAATCGTCCATATAATTCCTTAAGCTTTATCCAAGAATGTTTGCAAGAACAATTTTTGATCATCACCCAATTGTGCTTTAAGTTGCTCTGCCAACAAAACATGCTTATTACCGGAAGAATAAACCTTTAAGTATGGTCCAAGTCCGCTTAAGTTGACATCAAGAATAACTGATTCGTGTACGGCAGGACGAGAAACCAAAATAGCATATTTTCTGTCTGCAAATTCTTTACCCAAAATGAAGTTCATTTCACGCGGTGATAATCCCCAGCTTGCATAGTCTTTTTCCGTTGCTTGCGGATTGCGGAAGAAAATGACCGTTTGGCATTGTCCACGAATAACATCACCCAAACCGGCTGCTTCCAAGAAATTCGGTTGCTGGAAAGCGCACAAGAAAGCTTGCCGTTTTTTACGACCTTCACGTAAGCCGACGATGAAACTTTCGCGGAACATCGGATGTTCCAACATAGGCGCGGTTTCATCAATCATAATCATCGATGGTGTGCCTTGTGCGGCTGCAACTGTGTGAATACGATGCATTAAATAGCTGATAACTGCCGGTGCAAGCATTGCATCTTGGAAAATTGTCGTAAAGTCAAAGGCCATATATTGATTTGCGGTCATATCCAAAGTATCTTCTCTGGAATTAAAAATACGTCCATATTGATCATCATTTACCCAGCGGAACAATTCTCTGCGCATTTGTCCTGTCGGAGAAAAACAGCTTTTGTATAAATTCTTTAACAACCTTTCTTCCGGCCGTAAATATTCAAATGCAGTTGTAACAGAACGTGCAATTTCTTGTTCTGACAACGCATCTGTACATCCTGTAATATCACGCAACCAAGTTCTTAAAAATGCGCGGTTGTCAGCACTGTCCGGTGTGGCAAACGGATTAAGTGAAGTCGAACCTTCATCACCATCAAATTTAATGTAGGGCGCACCCAATGCCAAAGCAAAGACCTTTGCACCATTGTTTCTGTCAAAGAAATATACGTTTAAGTCCGGATGGCGCATTGCTTGTCCGGCCAAGAAAGAAAACATCGTTGTTTTACCTTGACCGGTCGGTCCGATTAACGCAGTATGCGCAACCGCATAAGCATCACTGGATACGTGAAATTGAAAAGCATAAGCAGTTCCGGTGATTGTTCTGAAATATGAAATCGGTCCATCACCCCAATCGGATTTAAGCAAACCTTCGGATGTTTTGTCTATGCACAATGCGCAAGCAACTACGCGCGATAAATACATAAATGTTTTCGGATAAACATCATATGTCGGAAATTGTGAAAAGAAAGTTGATTGCGCAACCCATCCTTCTCTGACCGGTGTCACATTATAGAAACGGCAAATGCGTTCGACTTCTTCTTGCCCGAAGTTTAATTCTTCCTTTGAATCGGCAAAAATATAAAGTGTCATCGCGTACTTATCAAGTGTTTGTGCGTCCGCATCTGATGCGTCCAACATTTCCATCGCAGCTCTGTATTGTTCTTGTACGTTTTGTGAAGGAGAAGTCAATCGCGCCATACGTCTTTGCTGTTCAAGCAACAAGTTGGCTTTTACAAATTTCATCGGTTGGACGTTGTGTACTAAATTTAATTCCACATCAATGGACAACAAGTCAACAATCATCTGTTCATCCATAAAATCACCCGGTTTACGGATTCCGATGACAATGCTTAATTTTTCAACATCACCGGCTTTAAACTTGACAATGCCTTCATCCTTTGAAAATAAAACAGAATCAGCTGTTAAAAGAGAATTTAATTCATCGCCTAATTGTGAACCGATAATGGGTTTCGGGCGTGTAATCGGGCTTGATAAATAAGCAAACAGCCAAAAAGGGCTTTTATCTTCGTGTTTGTCTGGTGTTTTTTCTGAAATCAAAACAGGATGATATGCTTCCAAAATAGCAATTAAAGCTTGCCCTGCTTGATTTAAGTCTTTTTCGGCATTTGGTCTTTCGGGAACAGACAAAACGATGTAATGATTGTTTTTATAGATTCGATGCAGATTCTTCATCCACAAACTTGCAATTTCGCGCAACATTTCATTTTTATGCGGTGCAAATTGCTTTAAAGGAATGCGTTCACGAATCGTTATCAATCGGGCAGTTATTTCCAACTCGGACAGGGTGTCAATCCATTGTTTGCGCATGCCCATTAACGCACGCCGTTCTTCAGGTAAAATCAAAGTCGTATCTGCACCTGAAACAGAATAAACACGTGCCAAAGAACCATCTTTGCAATGAATGGTTGCGCCATCTTCATCCAATCTTGAAAAAGGTAAAAAGTCGGCAACCCTTGTTTCTTTCGGAGAAGGCAATATCCATTCGCCGATTTTTGTTGCTAAAATCGCAGCAAAAGCAATCGCCGTTAAAATACCGAACCAAACAATCCACATGGATAAGCTGGCTGATGTGTTTTGTATCATTGCAAGAACGCTTGTTTCTTCCATTTTCTTTCCTTTACGATGCTAAATATTTTCCTTTGTGAGAATACATAGATTTGTATGATTTCATAAACTTGCCTTGAGATGCCATCATTTTTGACAGATGAGGTTCTCTTACTCCCAACATAATGAGACCAATATGTACCAAAACAGTTGTTACAACAAACCACAAAGGGTTTATATCGATGAACGCTTGCGTAAATAATGCCATCGGTAATTGTACGCCAAAAGCATTTGTCGCGGCCGGCACAGAAGGTGCCCAAAATATGCGGGGTGGCATTGCAACTGCACGTAAAATAGGCTCTTTCATCAATGTATCTCCCAATTTAAAACTTGTTTTACAATATCAGCTTTTCTTTCAGAATACAAGAGTTTTATTAACAAAGATTTAAAATTTTTACGAAAGGCATTTATGTCTTTAAAAGATAATAAATAAAATACTTGACTTTAAGTCTAATTTTTTGTATAATACTAAAACATTGTTTTTTGAAAGGAAAGGAAGATGAAAGAAAAACAAGATAAACAGGATGATAATTCAGTTTATGAAATGTTGACTTCTAAACAAGTTAAATCATTAGATGCAAAAGAAAGCAAAATCGTAAGCTGTGGGTCGCATGTTGGAAAACGGCTTTAGATATTGCATTGGAAAAAGGACATATGCCGATTGTGCGTTTATTGCGTTCATTTATGTAATCAAGCGGGCAAAAGCATTTGTTGTATGTACAAAACGCAAAATTGATGGATTATCCTTGAAAAAGCAACAAGAAAATCAAAAGAAAAGGTGAGATATGAGATAATGAGTGACTTATTTTTGGAAAGTTCTTTGAAAATGCCGGTAATAGAAAATTTAAGCGCTAAATATATTAAACAACGTGTAAAAGACGGATGGAATCCGAATGAACGCGACGAAAGAACGGGAAGAACACTTTTGTTCAATGCGGTTTATGCCGGACGGCGTGATTTGGTCAGATCATTGATAATGTCTGGCGCAAGCGCGCAACTTAAAGATAAAGCGGGTGATACTGTTTTGCATTTGGCTGCGTTCGTTCCTGTTTGGGCTGTCAGAAAAGAAGAAAACGTATTATCGCGTCATTTTCCGCGCTGGTTCAGAAAGGACTTATTGATCCTTCAAGACATTTTAAATGCCGGTGTTGATGTTAATGTGCAAAATAATCAGGGTGCAACTCCTATGCATAACGCGTTGGAAAGTCAAAATGATGAAGTTGTGGATATTTTATGCGAAGAAGACTATATCAATTTGAATTTAAAAGATTGTCAGGGCAGAACTTGTTTACATAAACTGGCTGAACATCCGACTTTAAGACAAATTAAACAATTTACGGATTTGGGTGCAGATCCAAGAATTAAAGATAAAAAAGGTGCAACAGCTTATGATATTGTTTCCGAAATGATTGCAAATGAATTTCATATTTCAGAAATAACAAAGGAAGAACGTGAAGCTTGTAAGGCATTATTGAAAAGTGTATCCACAACTTTAAATATGGAAAAAACTGCCATAATGTCAAAACGGACTAAAACGGAAAAAGAATCGAAACACAGTGAAGAAGTATTGGATTTTTCTGCAAAAAAGAATATCCGTTTTGTTTCATCGCATGGTAAAAATGGCGCTTTAAATGAAGCACAAAAAGAAAAGGAATAAATGACAGAAAATTGGTATCAAACATGGGGATGGTCGGATTTTAAAAATCTGACAGGGTCGGATATTTTTCGTTGTTTTTTTTAATAAAAATGGGATGCAAATGCTTGTGATGAACATCATGTTTCTGTTCGGTAACATTTATTGCGTGTTCCTGCGCTGAATGTGGGGGCTGTGTATGTGGCAGTTCGTTTCGGTGCAAACTTAAAACTGGATAGATGTGGCAAAAGTTCGTTCTTTGCATGACTT
>JBJFAP010000185.1:0-6690 GCA_051887975.1 Alphaproteobacteria bacterium
AACTTTAGAAGCCGAAGCTCTGCCGTTTTCATCGGTTGCCATTTCAAATTCAACGACTTGGTCTTCTTTTAACCCGCGTAAACCACAATCATGTAATGTTGTGATATGTACGAAAACATCTTTATCAGAGCCTTCCGGTGTAATGAAACCATAGCCTTTTTTGTAATTGAACCATTTTACTTTTCCGACAGTCATAATAATCTTCTCCTTAATTTAGTTAAGCACGTCATATCAAGATGACTTTGTTACTATATAACGATTTTAAAAACTTGCAAGAAAAATTTAATTTTGTTTGATTTTTTCTTTAAAATCGCGTAATCTGAAACGCAAAAGAGGAATATTATGTCAGAAGAAAACACACAAATTCAAGAAAAAATACAATCAACAAAACTGGCGGATGCATTGTCTGAAAGGTATTTAGCATACGCGATGAGTACAATTGTATCGCGATCTTTGCCGGATGTGCGTGATGGGTTAAAGCCTGTTCATCGCCGGTTATTATTTGCAATGCGCCATTTAAAGTTAGATCCGACTTCCGGGTTTAAAAAATGCGCGCGTGTTGTTGGTGATGTGATTGGTAAATACCATCCGCATGGTGATACAGCTGTTTATGACGCAATGGTGCGTTTGGCGCAAGATTTTGCTGTGCGTTATCCTTTGGTCGAAGGGCAGGGTAATTTCGGAAATATTGATGGCGACAGTGCCGCGGCTATGCGATATACAGAAGCGCGCTTAACAGACGTTGCAATGGCGTTAATGGACGGATTGGATGAAGGTGCGGTTGATTTTGAACCTACTTATGACGGATCGGAAGATGAACCTTGTGTCATGCCGGCAGCTTTTCCAAATTTGCTTGCTAACGGGTCAAGCGGTATCGCGGTCGGTATGGCAACAAATATTCCGCCTCATAATGTGGGGGAAGTGTGTGATGCGTTGGCATATTTGATTAAAGATCCAAATTGTGAATGCGCAAAATTGATGGACTTTGTTCAAGGTCCTGACTTTCCAACAGGCGGTTTGTTAATGGAAAGCCGGGATGCAATTGTCAAAGCTTATGAAACAGGTCGAGGTGCGTTAAAGATTCGTTCTAAATGGGAAAAGGAAGATTTGGGACACGGTATGTATCAAATTGTGATAACGGAAATTCCTTATGGCGTTCCTAAATCTGATTTGATTGCAAAAATTGCAAAAATGTTGAACGATAAAAAATTGCCGATGTTAAATGATATTCGTGATGAATCGGCAGAAAATGTACGCGTCATATTAGAACCGAAAAACAGAACTGTTGATGCAAATTATTTAATGGAATATTTATTTCAGCATACGGATTTGCAAACATCTTTTCACTTGAATATGAATGTTTTGGATGCGGACAGTACACCAAAAGTGATGAGCTTAAAGCAAGTTTTACAGGCTTTTTTGGCACACAGAATGGTGGTGTTGATGCGCTGCTCTCAAAACAGACTGGATAAAATTTTACATCGAATGGAAATTTTAAAAGGCTTCCTGATTACTTACTTAAATTTGGACAGAGTCATTGAAATTATTCGCGGTGAAGATGAACCGAATCCTTTATTGATGAAAGAATTTAATTTATCTGAAGTGCAGGTGGAAGCCGTTTTAAATATGAAGTTGCGTTCTTTAAGAAAGCTTGAAGAAATGCAAATTAAGACAGAATATGACGCTTTAGATAATGAAAGAAAAGGTCTGGAAGAATTGCTTGCTAACGAAGATTTGCGTTGGAAAAAAATTGCAGAACAGATTGCTGATATCAAGAAACGTTTCGGACAAAAAACGAAATTGGGTGAACGCAGAACGCAAATTGCCGATGCGCCTGCCGCAGTTGAAGTACCGGTTGAAGCGATGATTGAAAAAGAACCGATTACGGTTGTGTTATCCAAAAAAGGCTGGATTCGGTCATTGAAAGGGCATATTGATGTTGCTGACGTTAAATTCAAGGAAGGCGATGACTTGTTATGCTCTGTGAAAGCACAGACAACGGATAAGATTTTATTCTTCTCTGATGCGGGAAAATTTTATACAATTATGGGCGATAAAATTGCCGGAGGCAGAGGATTTGGCGAACCGGTGCGTTTATTATTTGACTTGCCGGAACAAGACGATATTGTTGAAATGTTAGTTGCAAATCCGGAACAAAAATTGTTGGTCGCAAGCGATGCCGGTAAGGGCTTTATTGTAGAAACGAAAGATGTCATCGCACAAACAAGAGCCGGTAAGATTGTCCTTAATGTCAGCGGAAAAGATAAGGCAAAGTTCTGTATTCCTGTTTCAGGCGACAGTGTTGCTGTTATCGGAAAGAACAGAAAGTTATTGATATTTAAAACATCTGAAATTCCAACAATGACACGTGGAAGCGGTGTGATATTGCAAAAGTATCAGGGCGCGCAAATGAGTGATGTGGAATTCTTTAATATGGAAGAAGGAATGCCCTTTGCTTTTGGTAATGGTACACGCATTGAACGCGATTTGTTGGGGTGGATCGGAAAACGTGCGCAAGTCGGTAAATTTCCGCCTGTCGGCTTCCCGAGAAGCAATAAATTTAAATAGCGATCTAAATCTTTTATTCTTTCAAGGCTTCGCGAATACGACTGGCAACGTCTTTGATGCTGCCCGTTCCATCAATACAAACCAGTATGCCTTTTTCTTCATAATAAGGTATGACAGGGGATGTTACCAATCGATAAGTTTTCAAACGTGCTTTTATTGTTTGTTCGTTATCATCTGCACGTTGCGTAAATTCTTTTTCACCGCAAGAAGGGCAAACCGCATTTTTTTCGTCATTTTGCTGATAAACAAAGCCGCATTTGGCACATTTTGCTCTGTGTAAAATACGGTTAATAACGTAAGAATCAGGAACTTGTAATTTGATAACCACGTCTATTTTTTGTTTTTTTTCTTCAAGCAATTTATCCAACAATTCTGCTTGTGGTAAATTTCGCGGAAAACCATCTAAAATAAAACCGCCTTTACATTCTTCGCTGTTCAGTTTTTCAACAACAAACGGGGTCATTACTTCATCAGATACAAAATTCCCACCATCAATCAGAGCCTTTATGTGCAAGCCCAATTCAGAACCGGTAGCGGCTGCTTGACGCAACATATCGCCGGTAGAAAGATGTGGTATATGCAACCAACGGGTTAAAAGCTGTGCTTGCGTTCCTTTGCCGGATCCCGGAGGTCCAACCAAGATAATGTTATGTCCGTTTTCCTGTTGCTGCATTACAAGCGTCCTTTTAATTTTGCTTTGCGGATTAAGCTTTCATATTGATATGCAATCAAATGTGATTGAACTTGTGAAATTGTTTCCATAATGACAGTTACAACAATCAATAAAGTCGTTCCGCCTAAAACAAATGGCACAGACAATTTTGAAATTAACAATTCAGGTACAACACATAAACCGGCAAGATAAATTGATCCCAAAACGGTTAAACGTGTCATTACATAATCCAAGTACTTTGCTGTTGCTTCACCCGGACGGATACCGGCAATAAAACCACCGTTTCTTTTTAAGTTATCAGCTGTTTCTTTCGGATTAAAAACAACGCCTGTATAAAAGAATGTGAAGAAAATAATCAACAAAGCATAAACAGCCAAGTATGCGGTTGTTCCTCTGTTCATCCAGATTTCAAAATTTTGAGCCCAACCGCCTTCTGCGCCTTGCGTATTTGATAAGAATTTAATCAATGTCAATGGTAACATTAACAAAGCGGATGCAAAAATCGGTGGCATAACACCTGTCGGATTGATTTTTAACGGGAAATAAGAATTCTTCGTGTTAAGCAAACGATTTGACATCATTCCTTTGGGGTATTGAATAACAATGCGACGTTGCGCACGTTCAACAAAAACAACAACCCAAATTAAAGCAAACGTCATAGCCAATAACGCCAATATGACAGCTTGAGAAAGTTCTCCCGAACGTCCCAGTTCAAATGTGCTGAATAATGCGCGTGGCATTTCCGCAATAATACCAACCGTAATGATTAAAGAAGTGCCGTTGCCGATACCGCGTTGCGTAATTTGTTCACCTAACCACATTACAAACAACGTACCTCCCAATAAAGAAACAACTGTGGATATGCGGAATAAAACTGTCGATGTCATAATAACGGCAGAACCGTCCCCCATATTTTCCAAAGCAACAGCCAAACCATAACCTTGAATAATGGTAATCAGTATTGTTAAATAACGTGTATATTGATTCATTTTATTGTGTCCGGATTCGCCTTCTTTGCGCAGAGCCTTCAAGGGTTCGAAAATGGACGCGGCCAACTGTACGACGATTGAAGCGGAAATGTAAGGCATAATATTTAATGCCAAAATTGTCATACGGGCCAAAGCACCGCCGGCAAACGTGTCAAACATACCAAGTAAATTGCTCATCGCAGAATTTGCGAGAATGCCTTTAATGACATCAGGGTTAATACCCGGCAAAGGAATATGCGTTCCAAAACGAAAGACAACCAAAGCAATAATTGTGAATAAAATTCTTTTTTGTAAATCGCCTGCTTTCGCAAAAGCATTCATCATAGATGCCTGTTCAGGCGTTTTTGTCGATAGTACCATTTATAAACCTCTTCATAATAAACACTAAAATATGAAAAAACATAACCTTTTTTTTATGTTTTTGCAAGTGTTTTTTTTATTTTTATCAATTATATTGCATCAATTTTTTTAAACAGGTTCCTGACAACGCATAAAGGAATGCCGATCAGTCCGGAATAAGAGCCATCATAGCCTTCGGTAAAGGATTCCATCATACCGTCATTGTTATAGCCGCAACATCCGACCCAACGTTTTGTTTGAACATATTGTTCAATTTCTTCATCTGATAAAGGTTTAATGCTGACACCTGTTTCAGACAAATCCTGAAAAATGTTGCCGTTTTCGTCAATGAGACATACGGCTGTTAAAACAGAATGTTTTGAACCGGATAAAAGGTGCATAACTTCGCGTTGTTGATCATCAGATTTGGATTTTTGAATAATTTTATCTTGACACAAGACGATTGTATCTGCGGCTAAAATAATATTTCCTGTATGTTTTTGATATACAGCCAGTGCTTTTTCAAAAGCCATTCTTTTGACATAGTCTTTCGGATTTTCATTTGCTTTCGGTGTTTCATCAATATCTGCCGTAATGATTTGTTTGGGTTCAAAGCCGGCAGATAAAAGAAGTTGCTTTCTGTGAACAGATCCTGATGCCAAAATAAAATCTTTTTTCATTATTTATTCCTTTTCTTCTAACGCATGACGGACAAAATTTTTATTCTTTTTAAGCAATGCGGCAGCTTGTTTGGCGGATATGTTTTTTGCCGCCATAACAACCGCTAATGGAACACCTTTTGTTGGTTGTTCCAAGTACTTTTGCGCATCTGTCAAACACTGTGAAGCTTTCTCATATTCAACGTTTGCAATATCGCAAATAATGCGGATAGCGCGATCGCGCAATTTATCATTCACAACGCGGACATCAATCATCAAATTTTCATAGACTTTTCCAAGTAAAGTAAATGCACCGGTCGTAATTTGATTGAGTACCATTTTTTGTGCCGTTCCTGATTTTAAACGCGAAGATCCTGTCAAAACTTCCGCCCCGACAACAGGATTGATGAAAATATCACTGAATGCTTTTAATTTTGCATCTGTGTTGGATGAGTAGCCGACAGTTGTTATTCCTAATTTTTGTGCATGTTCCAAAATGGCTAAAATATAAGGCGCACCACCACCTGCGGATAATCCGACAACAACGTCTTTATCGGTTGGATTTAATGCCATCAAATCGGCAATTCCGCCGGTTTGAGAATCTTCCGAATCTTCAACCGAATACCGCAAGGCTTTATCACCGCCCGCTATCGTAGCGATGACAATGCCGTGTTCAATTCCAAAAGTGGGCCAACATTCGGATGCGTCTAAAACGCCCAAGCGTCCGCTTGTTCCCGCACCAAAATAAAGCAAGCGTCCTCCCTTTTTTATAGCTTTCACAACAACTTCTATTGTTTTTGCAATTTCCGGTAAACACTTTTCAACCGCCAAAGCGACTTTTTTATCTTCTTCATTCATTAATGTGGCAATTTCCAAAGCATTCATTTCATCCAAATGTTTTGATTTTTCGTTGCGTGTTTCTGTTGTCCCGATTTTTTGTATTGTCATTTTTTATCCATTCCGTTCAAATGTGAATCCATTTTATTACAAAAACGCCCATTATGCAACATTTTAATGTTGACTTTGAAACAAAAGAGAAGTATTATCCTTTAAAGGAAGGTGCTTTGTGTCAACATTAAAAGCTGGTGTTGTTTTACTTAATTTAAAAAATCATAAAATCGGGCTGATTTATCGCGAAAAGCAAAATGATTATACTTTTCCGAAAGGACATTTGGAAAAAGGCGAAACATTGCAAGAATGCGCGATTCGTGAAACAGCTGAAGAAACAAAAAGAGATTGCGTCTTGCTTTATGAAGATCCCATCGGCATTATCACTTATCAAACACCGCAAGGCGAAGAATGTAAAACTTATATGTATTTGGCGCAAGATACGGGACACAGCGATAATACAAGCCCTGAAGTTCATGATTTGAAATGGGTTAGTTGGGACAGTGTCGAAAAAAAATTGACGTACGATAATTTAAAAACTTTTTGGAACAATATCAAAGATTCGGTGAAAGAA
>JBJFAP010000186.1:0-6592 GCA_051887975.1 Alphaproteobacteria bacterium
GAAGGCGTTTTTGTCAATATTATGGGTGGATCTGCACGTTGTGATATCGTTGCGGAAGGATTGGTTTCTGCGGCAAGAGAAATCAGTGTCGGTATCCCGATTGTTGTCCGTTTGGACGGTACGAATGAACAAGCAGCTGAACGTATTTTGTTTGAATCCGGTTTGCCTTTCATCATTAAAAAGAAGATGGAAGAGGCTGTTAAAGTCATTATTCAAAGTGTACAGGAGATTGCATAAATGAGCATTTTGGCAAACAAAAAGACAAAGATTATTTGTCAGGGAATTTTAACGCCACAAGGATTGAATCATACAGAACAAGCGTTGAGTTATGGTACAAATATTGTTGCCGGTGTTGCATCCGGAAAAGGTGGAGAAAAAGATTTGGATGTGCCGTTGTTTAATACGTTAAATGAGGCGGTTAAAGCAACAAAACCTGACATGAGTGTTATTTTCGCATCTCCTGCAAATGCGGTTGGTGAAATTGAAAAAGCAATTTTAGCAAAAATAAAATGGATTGTATGTCCTGTGGAACGAATTCCTGTCCACGATATATTGGCTTTGCAAGATAAGTTAAAAAAGTCAAAAAGTCATTTAATCGGTCCTGCTGCCCCCGGTATTGTATCAGCTGATGAATGTAAAGTCGGGACGATGCCTGCGCATTTATTTGCTTCGGGTAATATCGGCATTATGTCCCGTTCAAGTTCTGTGATGTATGAAGCAATACAACAATTAAAAGATAAAGGTGTCGGTGTTTCTACGTGTGTTGCTTTGGGGGCATATCCTGTTATTGATACGGACTTTATTGAAATTTTTGATTTATTTCAAAAGGACAAGAAAACAAGTATTGTTTTATTGATAGGTGAAGTCGGTGGATATTTGGAACAACGTTTTGCGGACTATTATAAAAAATTGAAACGTAAAAAACCATTAGTCAGTTATATTGTCGGTCAGTTCGCACCGGCTCAAACTTATATGGGAAACATCAGTGCAATTGTTCAGGATGAAACGCAAACAGCAGTGTATAAAAATGAAAAATTAAAACAAGCCGGTTCTGTTGTTGTTCGTTCTCCGGCTGCTATTGGTGATACTGTTTTTAAAGTTTTAACGAATATAGGAAAATAAGATGGATAATTTGTTATTAACACAACTTGTTTATACGCGTGTCAGCCATGATTTAAGCGGTGCTGCTGGGGCTGTTTTTAATGGTACGGAATTGTTGTGTGAAGACTTATCCTTTGCTGGCGAATCGGCATCACTGATACAATCCAGCGCAGATAATTTGATGAAGCGTTTGCGTTTTTTCAGGCAAACATTCGGGCTTCAAAACAAACAATGTCCCGATACAACGCAGGATTATTTATCCACATTTTCGATGCACTTTTCTTTGAAAAAGCCTTGCGTCAATAATTTGCAACGTGTTTTGGTAATGGCCTTGACGGATGTGTTTTACAAAGGTGCTGTTTTTGATGTTTCTGATTCTTGCATTTTGGCAACCGGTGATGCTATAAAAGAATGTCCCGAACTGTCAGATATTTTACAAAACGGAACGTTATCGCAAAACGCAAATGATGCGCCCGCTGTTTTTGCGTACGCCTTGGCAACACAATCAAATCAAAAGTTAACCTTTACAAAAGATGAAAAAACAATTAAAATCAATCTTAAGGAGAATTTATGAAAACGGCATTGTTGGCTTTTGATTCAAAACAATTTAACCTGATATTAAGTAAAATGTTGGGTGATTTAGGCTTTTTTGTTATTACGACATTAAATTTCGATGAAGCTGTTTCGTTGTGTGATGAAAAGCATCCGGATGCCTTGTTTTTGGATTGGGTATTTGATAAGAAAGATGCATCAGAATTATTGAAAAAAATAACCTTTCATCCTTCTGTTGTTTTTGTATCAGCAAATGCGAAAAAAAATGACATAGAACAAGCATTAAACTTGGGTGCAAAAGAATATATAATGAAGCCGTTTGATAACGATATTTTGCAAAGTAAACTTTCAATGGCGGGGTTGGTATGACTCCGAAAGATTTTGACTTTATCGCATCGTTGCTTAAAAAACATTCAGGTTTTTCGCTGATGCCGAGTCAACTGTATTTATTGGAAAGCCGACTTGCGCCCATTTTAAGACAAAACAATTTAACAACTTTGGAAGATTTGATTACATCATTAAAATTGAATGATGTGGAACTGCGAAAATCCGTTATAGAAGCTGTCAGTGTGAATAATACTCGTTTTTTCAGAAATAAGTATGTTTTTGAAACAATTCGTAATTTTTTGATCCAAAAGAATATGAAAAAAGAACAGATGGATCGTTTAAAGGTTTTATCTGCCGGTTGTGCAAGCGGACAAGAACCCGTTTCTGTTGCGTTGTTATTAAACGAAATGGATTTGCATGATATTGACGTTTATGCACTTGATATGTCAAGGCAAATGATTGCACGGGCTCAAAAAGCGATTTATACCCACTATGAAGTTCAAAAGGGATTGCCCGTTGCGATGTTGTTGAAATATTTTGACCCACAGGAAGACGGTTCATGGCGGCTGAATGCAAATATGCTTTCAAAGATACATTATCGTATTCATAATTTAATGACTTTGTTTGATGAAAAAAATTTTGATATTATTTTATGTCGCAATATGCTTTCTTTTATGACAGATGAAGCGCAAATGACGGCATTAAAAAATTTAAGTGAAATTATCAATCCGAACGGAATGTTGATTATTGGTGCATCAGAAGTCTTGCGTCAAAATCCTTACTTTGAAAAAGATGCAGACAAAATCGCCTGTTATCATTTAATCGCGAATGATACTAAAAAGAAAAGTTGGAATCTTTCTTTAGGCGGGTTAATGAAAAAGTAATCGGTGTTGCAATTTAAATATCTAAATTTTCCACAAATTTGGCGTGTTCTTGAATAAAGCGGAAACGTTTTTCCGGATCATTTCCCATCAATTGTTTGACAATTTCTGCCGTATAGGCGACTTCTTCCGCGTCCATTTCTTTTTTCGGATCCGGTAAATCCACACGCAACAAAGTACGGGTTGCCGGATTCATTGTTGTTTCTTTTAATTGATACGGAGGCATTTCACCCAAACCTTTGAAGCGGCTGATTTCTACATTTTTTCCTTTGAATGTCGTGGATAAAAGTTTGGCTTTTTCTTCTTCGTCCATCGCGTAAACGGATTTATCACCTTGCGTAATACGGAACAAAGGCGGCAACGCCAAAAACACATGACCGTTTCTGATTAACTCCGGCATTTCCTGATAAAAGAAAGTCATCATCAAAGAGGCAATATGTGCGCCATCCACATCAGCATCTGTCATAATGATAATTTTGTCATAACGCAAATTTTCTTCATTGTATCTGTCGCGCGTACCGCATCCGAAAGCTTCAATCATATTATTGATTTCTTCGTTGGCAATCATTTTTTCACGCGAAGCACTGGCGACATTTAAAATTTTTCCACGCAAAGGTAATACGGCTTGCGTTTCGCGGTTTCTTGCTTGTTTTGCTGAACCGCCCGCAGAATCACCTTCGACAATGAAAATTTCCGTTCCTTGGGCTGATTTATGTGAACAATCCGCTAATTTTCCGGGTAAGCGTAAACGCTTTGTCGCGCTGGCTCTGGCCACTTCCAAATTTTTCTTTCTGCGCTTGCGTTCTTCGATTCTTTCCAAAACGTAATCCAACAACAATCCGGCCGTTTTTGTGTCGGCCGAAAGCCAATGATCAAAAGGATCTTTAACCGCATTTTCAACCAATTTTATCGCTTCAAAAGAAGAAAATTTTTCTTTTGTTTGCCCCTGAAATTGCGGATCTTTAAAAAATAACGATAACATAACATCGGCTGTTCCGACAACATCATCAGCTGTGATTTCAGAAGCGCGTTTACATCCGACCATTTCTGCATAAGCACGCAAACTTCTTGTGATACCGGCGCGGAGTCCCGTTTCATGCGTACCGCCTTCCGGAGTCGGAATTGTGTTGCAGTATGAATAAATAAACGAATCCGGTGCGAAGTTCGGCCATACCATCGCCCATTCTACAAAGCCTTTGTTATCGCCCAAATCCACGCGACCGGAAAACATTCTGGGAGATAATAATTCTGTTTTTTCAGTTAAACTTTTTAAATAATCTTCAATCCCGTTCGGATAATGAAGCAACATTTCTGTTGGAGTTGTATCGCCCTCTAAAATCAATTCAGGCGCGCAAATAAATTGAATTTCAATGCCTCGAAACAAAAAAGCCTTTGTCTTGACCATTTTAAATACGGTTGCAGGCTTGAAACGTGTTGTTTCACCAAAAATTTGCGTGTCGGGCAAAAATGTTACAGTTGTACCGCGGCGATTGATATTTCCAACACATTCAAGCGGTGCAAGAGGAATACCTCTGCTGTATTCTTGGCGATATAATTTTTTATCACGCGCTACTTCCACTGTCATTTGAGAAGATAACGCATTGACTACGGACAACCCGACACCATGCAAACCACCGGAAACGGCATAGGCTTTGCCACCAAATTTACCGCCGGAATGAAGCATTGTCGTAATGACTTCCAAAGCTGATTTATCGGGGTATTTCGGATGAGGATCAACCGGAATGCCGCGTCCGTTATCCGTTACGGATAAACAACCGTCAGCTTTTAATTCTACCGTTATTTTTGTTGCGAATCCGGCAACCGCTTCATCCATAGAGTTATCAATAATTTCTGCCGCCAAATGATGATAAGCGCGTTCATCAATACCGCCGATGTACATACCAGGACGGCGGCGAACAGGTTCCAACCCTTCCAACACTTCGATGTCGTGTGCGGAATAATCACTTTTTGCGTTTGTTTCGTTTTCAAATAAATCAGTCATGATAGCCTATTTTATGCTCAATTTTTATAAAATCAAGAACTTTTTTATCTGATAGAATATAAAAGAAAATTTTCAAGTCAGCGTGTTTTTAATTTTTTATTAACTAAAATTTTTTAAAATCAAGGCAGAAACGTTGATAATATCGAAAAGGGACAAGCAGAATGATTAGAAAAAATATTTCTGGCAGAAGTATGGTGGAAATGTTGGCCATATTGGCAATCATTGGAATATTAACGACGCTAGGTATCGGGCTGTACACGCAAGCACTTAATTCGAATAAAGCAAGGCAAACACTTCAAGAAATTGCGCGTCGTTCTTTTCTTGTGCCGACACAAGATGAAAAATATTATACACGGGAAGCAAGCCATGAATTTTTGTTTGTCGGTTTGCCTGATGGAGGCAGAAAAGGACAATTTTACCCGCTTTATACGAAGGGTTCGGATAAAACGGATTATTCATACAGAATTATTGTCGGAGATGATTCGAAACGCGTATCAGCAAATGTATGTAAGGAAATTATTGAACTTCAAGGACAAATAAAATTTGCGGCAATTTTTGTCAACGATATACAGTACACGGCAAATGATGATGTTTGTTCTTCGAACGGTAATCAAATGACGTTTTATTTCGACAAGGGGTTCGGTAAAAACGCTTCCGGCAGCGGATATTAAGGCTCTGGGGGAGGGTAGCTCAGGCAGCCATTATAGTGTCCATACGATTGTGCCACAGGTCAGTGGTTTAATGTGGCTATAAATTTTGTCAGTGCAACACCATCACAATATGCGGATGGTCCGTTTGCTGTTGTGCCGTCCATAAAATTATTTTTTAATATATCCGATTAAGGCTGTGATGGCGGCCGGTGTTATCCCCGGCAATCGTAAAGCAACACCGATTGTTTCGGGGCGTGCGTTTTGCAAGCGTCCTTGCATTTCAATCGATAATCCGCCCACTTTTGAATAATCAATGTTTTCGGGAATTTTTAAAGCTTCATCTTTTAAATAAGCGTCAATGTCTGCCTGTTGACGGGCAAGATAACCTTGATACTTGCCTTCTGTTGTAATCAATTCGGCAACATCGGATCTGATATCTTTTAAAAAAGGGAAAGCGTTTGTCATTTGTTCCCATTCAATATCACCAAAGCCCAACAAATCAAACAAAGAACGTTTGCCGGCATTCATATTGACATCAAAGCCTTTTTCCTTTAATTGCTTCGGTGTGAAAAATGTCGTTTTTACCAAGTTTAAAGCTTCATCAAAGGCTTTTCGTTTTTGTTCAAAAGCGTGTTTGCGTTCTTTTGACACAACGCCCAATTCAATTCCCATCGGTGTTAAACGCATATCCGCATTATCGGCTCTGATCGTCAGGCGATATTCGGCACGCGATGTAAATAAACGATACGGTTCATCCACGCCATAAGTTGTAATGTCATCAATCATCACGCCAATATAGCTGTTCATTCGATTAAGTTCGATTCGATTTTCTTTACCAAGCGCAAATAATCCGGCATTGATACCGGCAACAATACCTTGTCCGGCGGCTTCTTCATAACCGGTTGTACCGTTTATTTGACCGGCTAAAAAAAGTCCGGAGATAAGCTTTGTTTCTAATGTTCTTTTCAACTGTCTGGGATCAACATAATCATACTCAATCGCATAACCATAACGAATGACTTTTACATTTTCAAGCCCCTTTATTGTGCGCAAAAAAGCGTCTTGTACATCAACGGGCA
>JBJFAP010000187.1:0-6582 GCA_051887975.1 Alphaproteobacteria bacterium
TAATTGAGATACCCAAGAAAGTTTGATTTTCGCAAACTTTGCCACGACCATCATGACCGCGAACACCCATGCAAGCAGACAAAGACAACATAGCAGCGATGGCTAACATAACTGTTAATTTTTTCATTTTTTATCCTTTCTTTTTTTTAGTTAAACTATATTCAACGTTCGAGATCATATAATGATATGTTTTATTTGTCAATTTAAAAATTTATTTTCGTATCCTTGCTTGCAATTACGTATATGCTATGCTAGCATACAGAAAAGAAAGGATTTACTGCGATGAAATTAAAAATTAAATACTTGCCGAATTATGATTTAAATTGGGGAAAATTAAGTTATGCCAATCCGTTTGATGCAGGTTTAGACTTGCGTGCTGCCATTGACGCGCCCAAAACACTCGCACCCAATGAACGCGCAGTTATTCCAAATGGCATTGCTTGTGAAATGCAAGCCCCGTCCCCCGATTATGAAATCCAAGTACGTCCGCGTTCCGGACTTGCCGCCAAGAAAGGTATTACCCTTGTCAACGCCCCCGGTACAATCGATTGGGCTTATCGCGGTGAAATTATGAGCATTTTGCTCAATACGGGGACAGAACCTTTTATAATCAATCCGGGCGACAGAATTGCGCAAATGGTTATTTGTCCGATTATTCATCCCGAAATCGAAGAAACGGACAGCCTTTCCGATACAACGCGTGGTACGGACGGTTTCGGTTCAAGCGGAACAAATTAACCACTTTATCAAAACAAATAAACTTGTGTATTTTGTCCTGAGGGAAAGAAAGCGCCTGCTGACGGTTTAAGTTGTATGGATGAATAATTCCATCAGAATGAAAGGCTTAAGCCGGCTTTAACAACCGTATTGTTTTCATTTTGGATAAACTGACGCAAATTACCATACACTGACAAGCCATTTAAATCATATTTCAAATCAAATATCGCCACTGCACGATTGCGATCAACAGTATCATCTGTCATCTTGAAGCTGCCGTCCATACCGCGAATACCGACATAAATGTCATACGGATTTGCAAATTCATGATAATACATCAAACCGGTTCTGACATTCCAATTTGAAATGCTTTTTTTAGCATACAAGCCAATACCGCTTTCCACAGAATAAGTCGTTCTTTTTGGAATATTCAAGCTGTAAGCTTTGTCATCTTCACTTCCTTTTTGCGTATAGCCGATTGCGTTAAATTCAACGGCAGGCTCAACAATCGCAACACCCAAATCAATCGGATAACGCGCTTCATTTGTCAGTCCGAAAATTCTTTTTTCCAAAGTACCTTTATAAGAGCCATCAAAACCTTGACGTGTATAATGACCTTTGGCATAACCGAAACGAGGACTTGAAATCATCTGAATACCATTTGTTTCATATCCGATAGGCGTAAAGAATTGAACCATTGTATCTTGACGCGTATTATCATTCGAATCGTCTGTCTTTAAATTCGTAAAGGCAACGCCATACCCCAAACGTAAATTCGCTGTCAAATATCTGTTCATCAACCCGTATTGAGTGTTTGACTTTTCATCCGCTTTAAACGAAAATGTGTTTACGCTTCCGATTTTTTGAGAAACTTGCAAATCTTTCGGTGCATTAAACATTTCTTCATTCAAAGCAAAATTTAAATCCCGCATTGCAGACAAATCTTCATAGTTAAACTTTGAAATGACATTTTTTCCGATAATATTATTTAACGCTGAAGTAAATGAAGCTGCATTCTTTTTAGATTTCAACAAATCAAATAAAGCAACATTATTTCCTTTTGCGTAATTGTTCTGCAAGAATTCAGCCAAAGAATGATTATCTGTTATTTCATCAAAAGATTTCATATTCATAACAATATCCAAACCATTGGCATTTTGGGCGTTCTTTTTAAAGCTTGCATCAAACATATAAGAATCTGAAGTAATCGACAATAAAGAATCATCACCGTTTCCGATAACAGCCCCTTCACCAAAACCACTTGCAACATAAGAAGTGTCATTACTTCCCACCACATTGGATACACCACCGATAACAGAACCGGCAATCAAACGCCCTTCAGCTTCAAAAGAAGCCCCTGCTTCAGATACGTAATTCACGCCATCATTAAGCGTCAGCATAACCGATGCTTCGCTATCATGCGGAGGCTCAAGGACAGAACTGTCAGAAGGGTACGAATAAACTTCCGGATAAACATAATTTGAATCATCATAAGTCGTATCTGTTTCTGTGATGCTTTCCACCATCTGATTTGCTTGGGACTTACTTGATTCAACAGCCGCGATAACAGCACCATCTTCAACATCTGAAGCAGCCGTTGAATGACTTAACATAATTTCATTTATCTTAATACGTCCCCAGTTATAAACAGTTGAATATTGAGTCGTTTTCTTTGTTGTTGTGGAAGTAGTCTTGTTACCGTCTTCATCTTCCTCCTCTACTTCTTCCGTTTCTTCAAACACACGCGTTCCCGTACCGTAGAGAGCTGTAAAGTTATCAGCATTTCCTCTGAATTCAATCATACCCGTGTTAATTGCCATACCACCGTCATAAGCAAGCATACCGGCAACTTTTGCATTACCGCCGATATCCAACAAAATTTCACCGGAATTGATCGCAAAAGAATTGGTTGCGATACCGATAATATCAAAGGGCACACTAACTGTTCCGCCTTGCAACAAATTAAAACTTGTCCCTTCGCTATTTGAAACCGTATTTGTTGCCGTAATTCGCAAAGAACCTTTGTTTTCAATTTTATATATTTGCGGCAAAGCTTCCCCCGAATAAAGCGCGGCAGAATTTTCAATACCGATAATACCGAATGATCCATTTGCCACAATATCAACAATACCGCCAACTTCATTTGTAATTTGAGAACTTGCCCCAGAAATTCCCACAATTTCACCAGCTAAAGGATTACCCTCTGCCGTTGTGGCGTTGGCATCAATTGAAAGAACACCGGAATTGGTAATTGTATTGGCTTGAAAATCATCATACAAAACCATACCAGCAACAGAACCTATTCCAACCCCATTATCTTGTCTGTCATCAAACTTAATGGAAATTTTTCCGGAATTTGACATATTTCCGACTTTTTCCGTATAGAAAAGACCTTCCACAACGCCAAACGTTCCCTTTTTCATATTGATAAACAAATTGCCATCATTTATTTCACCACCAATACCACGTGCATGCATACCAACCAAGCCATCAGCATTCGGATTTCCAAGCAAATTAATAACACCCGTTGATTCGTTAATACCTCCACCACCTTGCATACTACCACTGCCGTTATGAATGATTGTTATTGCACCGGAATTATTGGCAAAGTCGTCAGGCGTAATTCCTTGCATTCCGTAAAGCGCTGTATTCAAACCGGATCCTTTGATATAAATTGAACCGTATTGTTCATTTACCATCTTTCCCGATTTCATACCGGTTGCATTCAAGTTATCAATAACGGTTGTAATTGTGATCCTGCCCGAATTATTTGCATCAGCTTCATGACCGCCGTAAATTGCATAAATATTGCTGTCCGAATCAACTGCCGAAGCTGTTCCTGCTGCAGCAGTAATATCAATTTCCGCATTGTTTTTAATTCCTTCGCCGGAATTGCCGTTGCTTTCCAAGTCAATCGCTTCCAAAGTCCAAACAGCACTTGCAGAGGCATTATTAACCACGTTAATTTTTAATGGCGCATTATTGGTAATCGAACCGACAAAACCACGCAAGAGTCCCAAATAACCATCTCCCGAAATGGATAAATGTTCGATTTGTTGCTTTCCATCCGCACCCAAAACAGGATTGCCGTTTTCATCAACAACAACATGGCTTGTGCTGATAGTACCATTGTTTATTATTGAACCTTCGCCACCGACAAAACGCATTGCATAAGCACCACCGACACCGGAAATGCTGCTTTGATTTGCCAAATCACCGAATATTTCTATTTGACCGTCATTGGTCATATGATCTGTGCCTTGATCAGCAAACATACCATAACTGTAAAAAGGTGTTCCAGATACATCCAAAGAAATAACACCGCCACTTTGGTTTTCAGCCAAACCTTTATCCGTTGTGTACATACCATAAACGTTTAAATTACTGTCTTGCAGTAAATCCGTTTCGCCACGACGTAAAGAAATTTTTCCTCTGTTTCTTGTATTTGCGCCATACATACCGGCTAACGTTCCGGATAAATGAGAATTAAACACAGGATTTTCAATCAATAAATTGATATTTCCCGCATTCACCATACCGCGTTCGGGCGCATACATTGCATAAGCCACATTTGTTTTCTTGTAAGCATTTACGTTAATAGTACCATCGTTTATCATACCATCGGATAAATTTTCAGCAAACATACCGTAAGCAGAATCCGTATTATTCACATTCAATGTGATTGTTCCCGCAGAACCGTTACAAGCCAACGCACCGGCATTTGCTTGAATACCATATAAAGCACCCGTTGGCATATCGGCTTGCGTCAAAGAAATTTCACCATGATTGACAGCAGAGGAAGCCGCCCTTGAATTTAACAATGTTTCCGGTGTTAAATCGCCACTGTAAGCTTTCGAACTAAATCCGTTGACTTTCAAACCGATTAAGTCAAATCCCGAAGTTGTCCCCAAAATCGTTCCCGTATTGGTAAGGCTTGCCCCTAATTCAGCAGTTAAAATGTCATCTTCCGAAGTAATTTCCGTCGTTCCCGAATGTGTAATATTTGTTGTCTGATACTCGCCAGCTTCCACCACACAAACGCCATTTGTCAAAACTTTTCCTTCCGGACATACACAAACATATGCACCATTCCGATTTTCCCAAGTTCCACCAAGACATGATGCTATTGAAGCCGATATAATGTCGTTATCAGATTGCGGAACAGCCGAAGATGAAGATCCACCGCCTCCGCCACCACCAGCAGCCAACGCAGCAACCGCACCACCACCGATTAACAAACCGATCAATCCCGTTGTATGGGCGGCAGTCCAAGCTGCGCCGCCACCTTGAGCCGCGGCATTCACAGCCGTTTGCGAATATACTGTATCGCTTAAACCGCCATTTACCAGCATTCCGCTTGATTTTGCCGTTGTCGCTGTTGCAGCTCCCTTCATACAGGGCACAGAAGTAGAAGCCCCGGCGCGCAATAAAACATTATACGCGCGCGCATTTTTGTTTTGTTTGGCCACACATAACGCTGTATTTCCATCGGCGTCTTCAGCATCCAAAGAAAAGCCTCGATTGATTAAGTTTCTGACCTGTGAAATATTACCGCTGCTTGCGGCCTTATAAAACATTGCAGTTTCCGACGCATTTGCTGATGCACAAGATAAAGCCATCGCGCTAAAAGCAACCGTACAAAACAAAACTTTCTTTAACATTATCACTCCATACTTCATATTTGCAAACTTACACGTACTACGTGATGTTAATATATATAAGATAATATGAACAAATAGTAAATAAATTTAATTTTTTTTACTTGCCAATCTTAATTTAAATATTGACTATCATATAATGGTAAGCTAAAATCATGGAAATTTTTAAATTTCAAACAGGAGAATATAATGAAAAAAATATTTAACAAAAAATATATATCATACGCTCTTATCTTTGCTTTTATCTTGTTAATCCTTTTTGCATTTTCACAAAAAATATATACCAAAAGCACTAAAAAGGTTTTAAATCATAATACTCTTATCGAAAAAGATATCACAAAAAATGAAGAAACATTCGGTCCTTTCAGTAAAGAAGAAAGAAACGTTTTATTTTCGATTGTCAAAAAAACGATACAAGATGGACTGGATGGCAAACAAAAAACGTACCCAAAATTATCTTCGTATCCTGAAAAATGGTCGCAAAAGGTGGGTGTGTACATCACTTTAAATATGGGCGAAAAATTAAGAGGATGCCGTGGAAATCAAAAACCAGAAAAACCATTCTTACATGCCCTTGTTGATGCTTCTTATGATGCGGCCTTTAATGACAAACGTTTTGATAACTTATCACAACAGGAATTTGATTCTGATGATTTTAACGCTACCATTTCTATTCTTGGCGAAATGAAAGAAATGAAGTTTAAAAATGAAAAAGACATTATTTCACAAATGCGTCCGTTTGAACATGGAATGCTTTTAACAGACACTCTTCCCGATGGTAAGCCCGTTAGAGGACTTTTTTTACCCAGCGTATGGAAAAAGCGCCCAGATTCGAAAAATTTTTGGGTTGGCTTAAAGAAAAAAGCAAAATTGAAAAAAGATTATTGGTCTGACACATTAAAAGTTTATACATTTGATGCGGAATATGTCCAAGATTTAAGTGTCAAAGCAAAACAAGATAAAACGAAGATAAATCAAGCTATCGTTGCGTTTAAAAATCTTTTCAACGAAGACGGTTCTGTAATTTATGAAATTAATTTTAAGACAGGAAAAATTTCAGACAAACATAATCTTGTAAGAGATATGGGAACAGGTTATGGTTTGGCATATGCCTATTGGGCAACAAAAAATGCTTCATTAAAACCTGTTACCGTCAATTTTTTAAATTATGCAAAAACTTTATTATTGAAAAATGATGAAAAAGCTT
>JBJFAP010000188.1:0-6579 GCA_051887975.1 Alphaproteobacteria bacterium
TATTAAAAGACCTGTTGTTTTATGTATCTTGGACGGTTGGGGATACAGACAAGAAAAAGATTATAACGCAATTGAAAAAGCAAATACGCCTAATTGGCATACTTGGGTAAAAGAATGTCCGCATTCATTTATCGCAACATCCGGTTTGGATGTGGGATTGCCTGATGGACAGATGGGAAATTCTGAAGTCGGACATACTAATTTAGGCGCAGGACGTGTTGTTATGCAAGACTTACCGCGAATCGATGAAGCCATTCGTACGGAAACGATTAAATCGAATCCGGTTTTGTTGGACTTTATTGCAAAATTAAAAGAATCAAAAGGAACTGCCCATTTAATGGGACTGATGAGCCCCGGTGGTGTACATTCGCATATGAACCATGCTATCGCACTTGCACGTATTTTGGATAACAATGACATTCCTGTTCGTGTTCACGCATTCTTGGACGGTCGTGATACTCCACCGGATTCAGCACGCGGTTTTATTGCCGAATTTGAACGCAAAACTGCGGATTTGACAAATTGCAAAATGGCAACTGTCGGTGGCAGATATTATGGTATGGACAGGGATAATCGTTGGGAACGCGAAACTTTAGCATATGATGCTATGACAATGGCCGAAGGCGTACGTTTTGATTCTTCTGATGAAGCAATTGCCGCTTCTTATAATAACGGAAAATACGATGAATTTATGATTCCCGCTGTTATTGGTGATTATCACGGAATGAAAGACGGTGATGGTGTTTTGATGTTTAACTATCGTTCTGACAGGGCGCGTGAAATTACTGAAATGTTGCTTAATCCGGATTTTACAAAAGCCCCGCGTGATAAAGTTATTCACTTTGCTGCTGCTGTTGGCATGGCAGAATATTCCGTTGAACATAAAAAATGGTTAAAAACTTTGTTTCCACCGGAAGAACTGGTTAATATTTTTGGCGAAGTTTTGGCACAAAACGGCAAGACTCAGTTGCGTATTGCTGAAACTGAAAAATATGCACACGTCACTTTCTTTTTTAATGGTGGCGAAGAAAAAATGTTTGATGGTGAAGAACGCATTTTAGTACCAAGTCCAAAGGTTGCAACTTACGACTTACAGCCTGAAATGTCTGCATTAGAAGTAACCGATAAATTAGTGGATGCCATCAATTCTGATAAATTTGATGCGATTATCGTTAACTATGCAAACGGAGATATGGTCGGACACACAGGTATTATGGAAGCGGCCGTAAAAGCCGTAGAAACTGTTGATGCTTGTATCGGACGTGTGAAAGAAGCTGTTTCAAAAATGGGTGGTTGTATGTTAATAACAGCAGATCATGGAAATGCGGAAATGATGCAAGACCCAATTACAAAATCCCCATATACAGCACATACAGTCGGTAAAGTTCAAGCTGTTTTGGTTTGTGCCCCCGAAAATGTAAAGGCTTTAAAAGATGGCAGATTGGCAGATATTGCGCCGACTCTGTTGGATATTATGGGAATTAAAAAGCCATCACAGATGACAGGTGAATCTTTGTTGATAAAGGAATAAAATGCGTTTTTTGTATCTTGGCTTGATTATATTGCTTTCGGGGGGTGTTCTTGCAGCACCTTCCGAAAAGCAATTGAAAGAAATTCAAACACAATTAAGACAAGAAAAGCAAACGCAAACACAAATGAAAGAAATGGCTCAATCCGTTGCCAATCAAGTTTCTTCCGTTCAAAGGCAAATGGTAAAAACCGCCAATCAAATTCAAAACAATGAAGATGTTTTAAGTGCTTTGGAACACGATTTAAATGAGTTGGAAGAAAATAAAAAGAAATTGGAAGAACGTTTGTTTGCCAGAGAAAATCAAATGACTGTTTTGATGTCAGGACTTCAAAAAATGGCTTTTTATCCACCGGACAGTGTTTTCTTTGCGCCACAAAATCCGGTTGACAATTTACGAAGTTCTTTGATATTAAAAAGTACAAAGCAACCATTAAAAGCAACTTCTGACAATTTAAAGGAACAATTAATGAAATTGGCTTCTTTGGAAGCTGCAATAAAAACGCAAGCTTCACAAATAAAATTGGCTGCAACAAGGCTTGAAAATGAACAGGCGGCTATGGAAAAGTTGGTCAGCCAAAAGTCCATTTTACAAGCGCACTTTGAATCAGAAAGTATTGAAGCAAAGAAAAACGCAGAAAATCTTGGTAAAAAAGCAAAAAATCTTGAAGATTTATTGAAAAAATTGGAAAAAGAACGGCAAGCCAAAAATAAGAGGATGGCGGATGCGGCAAGCCGTCAGAAGCCTATTTTGAATGTTCCTCAGCCAATGGCAGTTGCCGGTGCTTTTGCTAAATCCAAAGGAAGTTTGCCGTTGCCGGTACGTGGGCGTGTCGTTCAAAAATATGGCGATACGACAATCGGTGGTGGTTCAGCAAAAGGAATTACGATGCACGCCAGACAATCTGCGCAAGTGGTATCGCCCTTTGATGGAACGGTGCTTTTTGCCGGTCCTTTTAAAGATTATGGTAATTTGATTATTATTGAACATGGGGAAGATTATCACACATTGCTATCCGGCCTGACGCGCATTGATTGCATGGTTGGACAAAGTGTTTTGACAGGCGAACCTGTCGGTGTTATGTCGGCACAAAAACCGGAAAAATTATATATCGAATTCAGACAAAACGGACTGCCAATTAACCCAAGCGGTTGGTTTGCATCCAAAATATAAAGAGGAAAAATGATGAAAAAAATACTTTTATTATCGCTTTTATTATCGACAACATTTATGACACCTTGCGCTTTCGCAGAAAAGAAAGGAAAAACAGCGAAAGACGATCCTTATTTATTGCTTGATTTGTTCGCATCCGCATTTGAAATGGCAAGAACTGAATATGTGGATGATGTCGGCGACAGAAAATTGATTGAAGCAGCCATAAATGGTATGTTGTCTTCATTGGATCCCCATTCAAGCTTTTTGGATGCTGATACTTTCCGCGATATGCAAATTCAAACAAAAGGTGAATTTGGTGGTGTTGGTATGGAAGTCAGTATGGAAAACGGTTTTGTACGGGTTGTTTCTCCATTGGACGGAACACCGGCTGCAAAGGCAGGTATTCAACCGGGCGATTTAATTACACACATTGAAGATGAATCCGTTGTCGGTATGAATTTAAATGCAGCGGTAGAAAAATTACGCGGTAAACCCAAAACACCGGTTAAAATAAAGATTTCACGAAAAGGTCAAGATTCGATGGAATTGACGCTTGTTCGCGATGTTATCAAAATTGATCCTGTTCGTTTTGAAGTTAAAAATGATGATATCGGCTATATTCGCATTATTACGTTTAGTGAAAAAACAACGCAAAATGTCAAAAAAGCTGTGAAAGAAATTACCGAAAAAGTGGGATCAGACAAGTTGCGTGGTTTTGTATTGGATTTAAGAAATAATCCGGGTGGCTTGCTTGATGAAGCGCAAGGTGTCGTTGATGTTTTCTTAAGTCAAGGTGAAATTGTATCTACTCGGTCAAAAAAGCCGGAAGAAACGATACGATTAACGGCAAAAACGGGCGATATGACAAACGGATTACCGATTGTTGTGTTAATCAACGAAGGTTCTGCTTCTGCTTCTGAAATTGTCGCTGGTGCATTGCAAGATCATAAACGTGCGGTTGTTGTTGGCACACCGTCTTTCGGTAAAGGTTCAGTGCAAAGTTTGAAGCCGGTTCCGGGATATGGTGCAATTAAATTGACAACAGCGCGTTATTATACACCGTCCGGACGTTCTATTCAGGCAGAAGGTATTCAGCCGGATGTTGTTATTCCACGTGGTGAATTAAAAGAAGAAGAAATTATTAAAGGTTTCAGTGAATCCAATTTGGTTGGTGCTTTAGGTCAAAAGGAAGGCGAAAAGAAAAAAGACATCAAAAAAGCTGAAAATGTGAATTTGAAAGATAAAAAAGACGATAAAAAAGATGAAAAGAAACCGGATTATCAGTTGGATAGGGCAATCGATATTTTAAAGTCAATTTCCGTTTATCGCCAACAAGACCAATCTTTTGAAAAGAACAGTTAATTTAAGAATTTCTTTGATTGTTAATCTCTTCCTCGTGGGGGAAGGGGAGGTTGTGGCGGATTGATAGGTGGCTTTTTTTGATCCGATTGTTGTTGAGTTTTTCCCGCATCAGGCGTTTCTTCCCCTGCTTGAGATAATGATCTTAGAGTCGATGTTATACTGTCTTTTTGTTTTGTTCCTCTGGCTTCTTCAAAGTGATTTGTGTTTGATTGTATATTTTGTAGTATTTCTTGTTTAACAGAAGCAAATAGCAACGCCTTTCCCTCATCTGTGGCAATCGATTCTGCGACTTGATGATTTGTTTTTGCTGCATCTTCTATAGCCTCTATAATACTCATATTTAAAACATCGTAAGGTTCATAGCCACTCCGTTTTGTAAACTCTTCACGGGATAAACCTGAATATGATAACAATAAATCATCCTCTTTTTTCTTTTGTGCAGTAATTATTCCTTCGCGTTCTTTTTCCAATTTTTCTTGTCTGGCTTTATCCGCATCATTAAATATAACATTTTCTAATGGTGAGTGAATAATATCAGCAATTGCATAAGCATGTAAATTCTCTTCTTTTATGTCCGGGTTCGTTTCCTTTATTTTTTTGCTCTGTTGATCAATATAATTTTCTACACTCATTCCCATCGCTTGTTCAAAATCTTTTTCTGTAATCAAAGGAATTTCTCTCTTAACAGCCAATTCATGTAATGTTGTAATAACTTCTTCTTTTTGTGTCCTTTTTGTCTGACCACCAATAAATCCGGGATCTGTCATTTTTGAATAGGCAGAAGAAAGATTTCCTCCATTGTTTTGTGTATATTTATCAATTGTCTGTCCTGACCAATATAAAAATTCTTCAGGAGAAAACGAACCCCGAGAACCCGAATTTAAGCAAAAGACATCTCGTCCCAATGCTGATAAAAGCTGTTTTTTTGTAAGAGCTGAATTATCTCTGTTATTTGCAATATAATCCTCTCTAAATTCGTCAGGAACGGTTAGGCACGCTTTGAATGTCATTAAATCATCAATGGAAGCTTTGTTTTTAATTTGCGGATGTCGATTATAATAATCGTTCAATTCTCTTTCTAGATTCTCGATTTGTGTGGGAGCTAATGAAGATATATATTTTTTCTTTTGTTCATCTATAAATTGAGAGGGGATACATCCCATTCTTTGTTTAAAAGATAGAGTATCTGTCTTTAAATGATTTAAAAATACCTTTTCTTTTTCTTCTTCATTTTGATATTTTTTAAATATCGGAGGTAATTCCATAATCGCATCGATTGGCTTGAGATTTTTAACGGCTAAACGATTGTGTGCTGACAATCCGCCATTAAACGGATTAAGGGAATCATCACTAATTGTAACTGTCGTCATTCCCTTTTGGACTCTTTCGATAAAAGGATCTTTACATTCTAATGCAAGATTTTGTCCATAAGCAGACGCCTTATCGATGGATTTATCGGTGTTTTCAATTTCATGCAGAGCATATTTTGTTCCTAAAATAATTGGTGTTGCTGTGGCGCCAACAACAGAAGAACCAGCTGTTGAAGCGGTAGTTGCAAATTTTGAAGCCATTCCGGGGAGTTTTTTCAAAACTTCCACGCCTACTGCTTTTGTAGCATGAAAAACTCCTAAGGAAAGAACCGTTTGTCCTGTTGCTTCAACTATTTTATCTCTGGTAGCAGCCGAGCCTAATTCCTGATATGTTTCAATCGGATGGGAATCGGCCAAAATAAAGGCACTTGTTGTTATTGGTCCTGCCCAATTTTTATACCAGGGCATTTGTTGTATCGGTTTATGCGTTATTTTATTAACGGTATTTTGAGGTAAGAAATCTCTTAAACTGTTATCAGTTGTATTTTTTGCAACTTCTATGCCAAATTTTCTTACGTTTCTATAAACGAGTGGTGCAATAAGAGACGTGGCCAATACGGGATCAATTGCGGCATTATTGATTGGACGTAAAGCCATCCCTTTCATGGAGGAGGATGGTTGTTCAGTAATTGCAATCGTTTGTTGTGTCCCTTGTTTGGCTGTGCTGGCAATAGCTTCAGTTTGTGGTGTTCTTATTTGCTGTTGTGTAAATTTTTGTGAGGTGCTGAGAGATGACTCTAAAGTTGTTGACGTTTCTACTGTCGTTCGTAAAGTACTGTTTTGAGATCTTTGAGAACCTGTTTCGGTTACTTTGGCTGTAGCTCCCGATATCGTTAAAGCTGCCATAGAAATGTGATGCCTTTTTCTAAAGTCTTTGCCTGTCTTTTCTTCCCCAAAGAATTCTATAACTTTTGCAGCAGCTTTTTTATCTTTATATCCTCGTTCTTTTAGTTGTTTAAAGACTTCGTCTGGAGTTTTCTTTGACCAGTCTTCATTTTTCGGTTTCTTAAAAGGGGATGCTACAGTTTTATCGTCTCTTTTAACTTTTGAAACATTGTTTCTTGTTTCTTCATTTCCGGGGGCTTGTAAATCGTTTTCGTTATTGTTTGTGTTTCCAAGTACACTTCGCCATCTTTTTCTTGGATCCGGGTTTTTCATATTGT
>JBJFAP010000189.1:0-6564 GCA_051887975.1 Alphaproteobacteria bacterium
ACGGCTTACCGTTATCGGTTCTCCGGCTGCTATATTTTTTGCCCTTTGTCCTGCCAACAATACCAATTCAAAGCGATTTGGAACTTTTTCAACACAATCTTCAACTGTTACACGTGCCATTTTATTACCTTCTTTTATTAAAAATTTGATCAAACGAATGTTACTATACATTATTTTGAAAAAAAAATCAAGTCCTCTTGCATTTATTTTTTTTCTGGCGTATGATAAGTCGTTGTTTTTATAAAAGAAAGGATTAAAAATATGACGACAAAATATCTGATTACTAGCGCATTACCGTATGTTAACGGGCTTCCTCATCTTGGACACATGGTTGGTTGTTTATTACCATCTGATGTTTATGCTCGTTTTATGCGAATGCAGGGAAAAGATGTTTTGTATATTTGCGGAACAGACGAACATGGCACAGCTTCTGAAGTTGCCGCATTAAAAGCCGGTATTCCCGTTCAAAAATATTGTGATGAATTTCATCAAAAGCATGCTGATGTTTACAATCAATTTAATTTATCCTTTGATTTTTTCGGGCGAACAAGTACAGAACAAAATAAAGAAATGACGTATCGAATTGCACAAGCTTTGGATAAAAACGGGCTTTTTGAAGAAAAAACGATTAAGCAAATTTTTTCTGTTGATGACAATCAATTTTTGGCAGACCGTTATATTACGGGAACTTGTCCGCATTGCGGTTATGATAAAGCCAGAGGTGATCAATGTGAAAATTGCACAAAAGTTCTTGATCCGACCGATTTAATCAATCCGCGCAGCACCATTTCCGGTTCTACAAATTTACAAGTTCGGGAAACAAAGCACTTATTCATCAAATTGGAAAAGTTGCAAGGCGAATTAAAAAAATGGTTAGAAACAAAAGAATTTTCTTGGCCGGAAGTAGCCTATTCCATTGCGCAAAAATGGTTGAAGGAAGGCTTGCAATCCCGTTGTATTACACGCGATTTGAAATGGGGATTTCCCGTCAATAAAGCCGGCTATGAAGACAAGGTTTTCTATGTTTGGTTTGATGCACCTATCGGTTATATCGGTATTACAAAGCAATGGGCCGACGAAAAGCCGCAAGAACGCCATTTGGAAGATTGGTGGTTAAAACCCGATGATGTTCATTATGTTGAATTTATGGGAAAAGACAATGTTCCTTTTCACACAATCACATTTCCTGCCACATTGATAGGAACCGGTGAAAATTGGAAATTGGTCGATTACTTAAAAGGAATGAGTTATCTGACCTTCAATGGCGGAAAATTTTCAAAATCCGAACATATCGGTATTTTCTGCGATGCAGCGATTGAAGAATTTCCTGCCGATTATTGGCGTTATTGGTTAATGGCGAATGCACCGGAATCTTCTGATTCATCTTTCACTTTTGAAGCTTTTGCGAATACAATAAACAAAGATTTAAATGATGTTTTGGGCAATTTTATCAATCGTGTTTTAAAAATGAGTGTTTCAAATTTTGGACAGCAAGTACCGGACGGTGGGCAAGAAACAGCTGATGAAAAAGCTTTATACGCAAGATTATCAGAATTGGTGGCTGATTATACAAAATATTTAAATGATATTGAATTTCGTAAAGCGTTGAACACGCTTCGTGAAATTTGGGTAGAAGGCAACAATTACATTGCGCGCAATGAACCTTGGAAAGTGGTAAAAACAGACAAAGATCGCGCTGCTGTTGTACTCAGAACAGCTATCAATATGATCAGAGTCTTTGCAATTTTATCGACACCGATTATGCCGGAAACAGCACAAAAAATGATGGATTTAATCAATTTACAATTACCATCAAATGAATGGATTTCAACAGATATGGCTGGCGAATTAACCGTTATAAAGGCGGGACATACCTTTAATCAACCGCAATTGCTGTTTACAAAAATTGCACCGGAAAAGGTTGAAGAATTAGCCATTAAATACAAGGAGAAACAATGACAAAAAAGGCAAAAACTTTATGGGAAAAAATTGGTCGAATCAATTTTAACTTGTTTTATCATTTAATCAAATTTTTTTCCCTTTCTTTATCCAGACGCTTTTTATATGTCGGGTTGAAAGATAAAAGCATCTATGAAGATCAATTTGCAGACAGTGTGCTCAATGTTCATATGTGGAATAAAGTATTGCCAACACCTTTGGGTATTGCCGCAGGTTTTGATACTTCATTTAAGTATAATGACGAATTGATACAGTATGGCTTTGGTTTCGAAGAATTTGGAACATTTACGCAAGATCCCGTTGTATGTCCCGCAAAATTAAAGTTTATATCCAAATTAAAAAATATCATTGTATCTCAACCTGTTTTTGGCAATAAAGGTATTGTTTTTGCGCAAAAACAACTCTTGGAACGCAGACATTTACCTCATGTTGCAGGTATCAGTTTGGCATTAAACATGCATCAAACGGAAGAAAAAGAAAGCGATTCATTCTTTTCGGAAGTTCAACAAAAATTGGAACAAATGACGCGTCAAGTTGCGCCTTTTTGTGATTATATTGTTTTAAATTTATCTCATCCGCATTTGCCGTTTTCAAGTCTGGTTGAAAATGTTGCTATTTTGGACGAAACGATTGTCAGATTACAAAAAGCCATTGAAAAAGCAGCTCCAATCACCCAAACGAAGTTGCTTGTTAAATTGCCTTTAAACTTAAATCAACCGCATATTGATTTATTAGCTGATGTTTTTACGCGGACAAAAATTGATGGCGTTATCATCGGTGGGTATCTTCCTTCATCGGCTTTACCTGAACAATTAACAAAGAAAAAAATCAATGGATATGTTTCGGGGCATGCGTTAAAAGAAGTATCCAATAAAATGATTGAAACCTTTTATCGGGCAACAAAAGGGCAAGTGATGATCATTGCATCCGGTGGCGTTTTCACAGGTGATGATGCTTTTGAAAAAATCTGTTTGGGTGCAACTTTAGTGCAAATTCATTCTGCGATTTTGTATAAAGGGCCTGCTGTTGGCAATCAAATTTCAAAACGGCTTGCGTTTTTGTTAGAAACAAACGGCTTTAAAAATGCACAAGAAGCCGTCGGATCAGCCAACAAAATCAACTCCGGCTTAAATGCTTAAACACACCATATAAAGTATTTATTTCCTGCTCTGTAAGTGATGCTTTCAAAAAGATGTTATTCAAATTTGTTTGCATTTTTTCGTATTTTTCATCCGATGGATAGTACCCTTTTTGCATTAAAAGAGCATTTAAAAAATGTAAAAAGGAAAGTTCTTTTTCTTTACTTGCTTTTTCATTGATTGGAGCCAAAGCCCCTTTCATTTTTGAATGAAACAATTTTTGAAACTCATAAGCAATCAATAAAACTGCTTGCGATAAATTTAAAGAAGAATGTTCCGGATTAAGCGGAATCGTCAGCAATGCATCAGCCATTGCAACTTCTTTATTTTCCAATCCTGTTCGTTCGCAACCGAAAAGAACGGCTGTTTTATCCAATTCTATGGACATGTCCTGTTTAAAAAAGTCCGCCACTTCGTCAGCTTGTACCACTTTTTTATCCATTGACCGAGATCGCGCAGTTGTCGCAAAAACAAAATCAACATCAAAGATAGCTTGCTCTATTGTATTATATATTTTTGCATTTTTTAAAATCACATCTGCACCGGATGAAGCCGCCAAAGCTTTTTCATCAACAGGACTTTGTTTTGGACTGACAAGTCTTAAATCATAAATACCACAATTCATCATTGCACGAGCCGCCATTCCGATATTTTCAGCCATTTGCGGACGGACAAGCACAAAGACGGGCGCTTTTGATGACGCCCGTTTCAATGTGGCAAAATCTTTATTACGTTTTGCTTGATTTTTCAACTTATTCAACCTTTATTTTTTCTGATTATCGCGGTTGTTTCATTGACCTTTTCTATTTTTACATTTTCGGAAGCTTGATAACGCACATTTTCGCCCAATTTTTCGGGTTGAATAATCTGTTCGGCTTCCTGCCTTGCTTGTTCTTCCAACAGTTCCATATAATTTTCAAAAGAAATACCGTTTTCTTTTTCAAATAAAGATACTGCCCGTTTGTGCAAGTCATCTTGCAAATCATCCCCTTTTGAAGCGTAATCATCATTCATAAAGGACATATTTTGTACCATCTCTTGCGTTTTTTCAAGCGGTTGAGCCGTAATTTGCGCAGCAATTTCTTCCGGTGTCGCATTAAAATTTTCAAAAGTCAAAGCAGCATCTTTCTTTAAATTTTCTTGATAAGCCTGTTTTTCTTCCTCATTTTTAAATTCTTTTGTATCTGCGACCCGTTTATGTTGCGAATCGATTGCTTCTTGAATACCTTGCAAACCGCCATACACCTTTTTAGCGTATTTCGGATCTTCAAAAACACCCGTTCTTTTTAAACTTTCTTCCAAGCGATTTTGTTTCATCAAATCGTGGCGTTTTTTCATAAAAGTCAACAATTCCCTTTGTTCTTCCGCGTCTGTATTATTTTCCGGTAAATCGAGTGCATAACAAGGGCAAACAAAAAACAATAAAAAAAGTAATGCTTTCATTTATTTTGCCTTTCCTTCCAAATACAGCTTTTTTTGTTTAATAAAATAAAGAATCCCCAGTGGCAACATAATCAAATAAATGACACCAACGATGCTGACGACGCCCCAGAAATTATACCACAGCAACACAAACAAGCAAGAAACACACAAAGCGGTAATCATTGAAATAATTGATCCCTTATCCGCGTCCACTTTAGGCAGATGAATTTTCTTAAAACAAGGGGTCGGAATACGGCTTGCCATTAAAATTGCGCTGAAAAGCAAAAAGAAACCGACAATCCAAGGATTACGCAAAAATTCGGCCTTTGTCCACAAATTCAAAATCAGCGGGAACAATGCGACATATGCGCCACCAGGGGCAGGCAATCCGGTAAAAAAATGCGTCCAATAAGGCGGTTGTTTTTCATCCAACATGGTGTTAAATCTGGCCAATCGCAACGCACAACACAAGGCAAGAAACAATGCCAAAGCCCAAGGAACACCAATTGCTTCGCGTACTTTTCCACCGATTAAGTCAACCGCTTCGGCCACCATTGTCCAACGATAAAGCAAAAATCCGGGAGCAACACCAAAGCATACCAAATCTGACAAGGAATCCAACTCCGCCCCGAATTTAGATGAAACGCCCAACATACGCGCAACACGCCCGTCCAAACCATCACACAATGCAGCAAGAGCAATACATATCACTGCCATTGGCCAATTTCCCCAAAATGCGAATTGCAAAGATGTCAAACCGGAAGCAAGCGCACTCATTGTAATCATATTAGGGAACATCGGACGCAAATCCAAATCTTTCACCGTATTTGGTAAAGCTACCTTTTTATTGACAGTTTCTTTCATCTTTTTTCTCCTTTCAAAACTTCTTGTTTTACAGACAAGTCAGCCAAAATCGTTTCGCCCGCAACTGAAATTTGTCCCAAAGCCACTTTGGGTTCAATGCCCTTTGGCAAGAAAACATCCAAGCGACTACCGAAACGAATCAAACCGAATCTTTGTCCGGCCTGTAATTTATCGCCTTCTTTTACAAAGCTGACAATGCGTCTGGCGACCAGTCCGGCAATTTGGACAAATCCGACTTTCGTACCGTTATCCATAACGACCGAGTATTCCTCGCGTTCATTGTCTTCGCTGTCTTTATCCGCTACATTAACGAACTTTCCAGGACGATAGTTAATTTTATGAACGACACCGCTGACCGGACAACGATTCACATGAACGTTAAAAACACTCATAAAAATACTGATTCGCGTTAAAGGCTCATTCCCCATATCGATTTCCGCGGGGGGCACAACTTGCTTTATATTACTGACAATACCATCGGCAGGGGCAATAACAAAGCTGTCCCCGACCGGTGTAATGCGTTCCGGATTGCGGAAAAAGTAAAAACAAAACACCAGCAACAAAATACCCAAAATGCCCAAAGGCATCCACATAAACCAAAGGACAACCGCCAACAACAAAAACAATAACACAAAGCGAATACCTTCTTTATGGACGGGTGGAAAAAGATAACGTTTCCAAGACAAATCTACACTAGGATCTTCATTTTTTGAGTTCATTTTTAATTCCTTTCTTTCAAAATCAGATTAGACTAAAACAAACATAAAAGCAAAGATTTTTTTTAAAATATTAAATTTTTTAAAAAAAATAAAAAAAGTTCTTGCAAAGACAAAAAAAATAAGATATAGTGCTTCTTGAATTTAAATAATGCCGGTTTAGCTCAGTTGGTAGAGCAGTTGATTTGTAATCATCAGGTCGTTAGTTCAAGTCTCTCTGCCGGCACCATTCAAAGGGGCGGAAACGTCAGGTTCCGCTCCTTTTGCTTTCTGATCCGCAAAAAAACGATGCGGCCGGTTTTCAGTTCCCTTTATATGTCGAATAACCGTTTGCCGATACGGTCAACGGAATATGATAGTGTCCATTTCCGGTCATTTCAAAAACGATTTCAATGTACGGATAAACGGATTTCAGGTTTTGGGATTTGAAATAAGGCGCCGTGTAAAAACGCAGTTTATAAATG